>JAYUXO010000402.1:0-7195 GCA_043753505.1 Comamonadaceae bacterium | reverse complement strand
AAGAGCGCGCCACGCAAGACGCTGGCTTGCTCAGCGGTGGCCAGCAACAAATGCTGTCGATCTCCCGCGCGCTCATGGCCAACCCCGATTTGATCTTGCTGGATGAGCCAAGCCTGGGCCTTTCTCCCAAGCTCACCAAAGAAATTTTCGAAATCGTGGTGCGCATCAACCGGGAACGTGGCACCACCATCTTGTTGGTGGAGCAAAACGCCAACATGGCGCTCAACGCGTCGGATTACGGCTACGTGCTGGAAAACGGCCGCATCGTGATGGAAGACACCTGCGCCAAGCTGCGCGACAAAGACGACATCAAGGAGTTCTATCTCGGCATGAAGGAAGATGGCGTGCGGGGAGAGCGGCGCTGGAAGAAGAAAAAAAATTGGCGGTGATGATGAAGACACACGAAATTCGGGGGCGAGGACGCAGAGTTCGCAGAAGTTGCGCAGAAATCGCAAAACGAATGCCGTGTTGTTTCAAAAATCTTCTTCTGCGCTTTATGCGTAATTACTGCGGCTTGTGCGTCCTTGCGCCCGCGTTGCCCGCATTGGAGTTCACATGAGTAACTTATGGGACTTGTCCCACATTCAGCCTAACCCCAACGTCGTGATGCCAGGCGACACCATTCCTGCCATGTTCTGGAATGCAGTGGAAAAACGTGGGCCGAATGTGTGGATGCGCCAAAAAAAACTGGGCATCTGGCGCAGCTGGACCTGGGATCAAACCGCCACGGCCGTGCGGGAAATCGCGGGTGGTTTGATGAGCCTGGGTTTTGCGCCCGGGCAAACCGCCTCCATCCTGTCCAACACCGTCATTGAATGGGTGCTGGCCGACCTGGCCATACTCAGTTGCGCCGGTGTGGCCAATGGTATTTACCCCACCGATGCAGCCAGCCAGGTGCATTACCTGTGCGAAGACTCATCCACCACCGTGCTATTTGTCGAAGACGACGAACAGTTGGACAAGGCGCTGGAGATTCGTGCACAACTACCGCGGTTCCAGAAAATTGTGGTGTTCGACATGGAGGGTTTGCGTGACCTGGATGACCCTGGCGTGATCGGGCTGGATGCCCTGCGCAAACAAGGCCGTGACTACCTGACCGCCAACCCGCAAGAGCTGACACAGCGCGTTAAAGCCTGCAAACCCGAAGACCTTGCCATCCTGGTCTATACCTCGGGTACCACCGGCAAGCCTAAGGGTGCGATGCACAGCCACAAAGGGCTGGTCTACACCGTGCGTGGCTACAACACGCTGGTGGCGCAAACCGACGCCGACGAACGCATGTGCTTTTTGCCGTTGTGCCACATTGCCGAGCGCCTGGGCGGGGAGTACCACGCGTTGTACACCGGGGCCAAGCTCAACTTCGTGGAAAACCCCGAAACGGTTCCCGAAAATGTGCGTGAGATTTCGCCCACGGTCTTCACTGCCGTGCCGCGTGTGTGGGAAAAGTTTTACTCAGGCGTGATGATTGCCCTTAAAGAGTCGGGCCCGGTGCAACAAGCGGCTTACGCGTGGAGTATTGGCGTAGGCCATCAGATTGCCGACAAGGTGTTGGCAGGCCAACCTGTGGATGGTTTGTTGAAATTCAAATTCACTTTGGCGCGCTGGCTGGCGCTGAACAACGCACGAAAATTGATTGGCATTCACCGCGCCCGCTTTTGCGTGACGGGTGCTGCGCCCATTTCGCCCGATCTGGTGCGCTGGTATCTTGCGCTGGGCGTGCCCATGCTGGAGGTGTGGGGCATGACGGAATCGTGTGGTGCCTCTACCGGCGTGCCCGCCAACCGCATGAAACCGGGCTCGATTGGCCCAGCAGCAAGCTATAACGAAGTGAAGCTGGACCCGGCCACCGGCGAGATTCTGGTTCGCGGCGGCAATGTTTTCATGGGTTACCTGAACCAGAGCGAAAAAACTGCCGAAACCATTGACCCGGATGGCTGGCTGCACACCGGTGATGTGGGTTTGATGGACGAAGACGGCTACTTCCGCATCACCGACCGGATGAAGGACATCATCATCACTGCTGGTGGAAAAAACGTCACGCCCAGTGAGCTGGAAAACGACCTGAAGTTCTCGCCTTACATCACCGACGCCGTGGTGATTGGCGACAAGCTGCCCTACCTCACAGTGATCATCATGATTGATCAGGACAACGTCGAAAAGTACGCGCAGGACCGCGACGTGCCGTTCAGCAACTACGCCAGCCTGACCCGATCGCCGCAGGTGCAGGAGCTGATCCAGAGCGAAATTGACCGCGTCAACAAGAAGTTTGCCCGGGTCGAGCAGATCAAAAAATTCTTCCTGCTCGACACGCAACTGAGCGCCGAAGACGAAGAGCTCACGCCCACCATGAAGCTCAAGCGCAAGTTGGTCCAGACCAAGTACGCCCCGCAAATTGATGCGATGTATCGCTAGGGAATCTCTGCAAAACCTCCTGCGGTCTGCGATTCATCCGGGCTTGGGCGCTTCGCCGCGTTGTTTTTCTTGCCAATAACCCAGCGATTGGCTGCAAAAAGACGCCTTGCGCTGCATCCCGATCCATCCGCCGCAGTTTCGCAGGAGGTTGCTGAGGTTCCCTAGGGAAAACCCAGTGTCGAATTGGGTCTTTGTGTCTCTCGCGTGATCGCGGGCTCCTACGGGGTCCGCGAAGATCTGCGATCCAAAACGAGACCCAGATCAATGAACACATTTCAGTACACCCTGCTTGCCGCTCTGGCTTTTGTAAACGCTACCGCCAAGGCACAGACCAGCCCGGGAATCACCCGAAGCGAGATCACGCTGGGCACTATTCAGGATCTGTCGGGGCCGTTGGCGGGTTACGGCAAACACCTTCGCGACGGCATGCAGATGGCCATTGACGAAGCGAATGAAATGGGCGGTGTGCAGGGTCGCAAACTCAAGCTTCTGGTGGAAGACTCCGGCTACGACCCTAAAAAAGCCGTCCTGGCGGCTCAAAAACTCACCACGCAGAACAATGGCATTTTTGCAATGGTGGGTCACCTTGGCACCGCGCAGAACATGGCGGCCCTGCCGATTCAGCTAGAGAAAAACGTGATCAACTATTTCCCGCTCAGCGCCGCGCGGGAAATGTACGAACCGCTGCACCGCCTGAAGTACTCCAACGCAGCCACCTACTTTGACCAGATGAAAATTGCCGCAGCCCGGTTGATGAAGGATGGCAACCACAAAAAACCCTGCGTGATTTACCAGGATGACGATTTCGGCCTGGAAGTGATGCGCGGCGCGGAGGCGGGCCTGAAAACCATTGGTGTGGAATTCGCCGAAAAGACCAGCTACAAGCGCGGCGCAACCGATTTTTCCTCCCAGGTAGCAAAAATGAAGGCGGCAGGGTGCGACCTGGTCGTGCTGGGCACCATCATCCGAGAAACAGTGGGCACCGTTGCCGAATCCCGCAAGACAGGTTTCAACCCGGTCTTTGTCGGCTCCAGCGCCATCTACACCGACCTGATTCCCAAGTTGGGCGGTAAATTGATGGAAGGCGTGTACGCCACCATGACAGCCCAAAATCCTTATCAGGATGCCGCCGAGCAGCCCGTTCGTTTCTGGGCCAGCAAATACCAGACCCGGTTTAACGAATCACCGTCCGTGTTCTCGGTATATGGCTACACCGCAGTGGACGCCTTCGTGAAGGCGGCCTTCAAGACCGGGCCTGACCTGAGCACCGACAGCTTCATCAAGACCATGGACAGCATGACCTTTACCCGCAACATGTTTGGTGGTGCCGAGATGACGTTTTCCCCAACCAAGCGTTTGGGCAATCCGTATGCGCGCCTGTCGCAAATTCAAGAGGGACGCTGGAAAGTCACTTCGGACTATGTGGCATTTGCCGGCTTGCGACCCGTCGTGCAAAAAGACGGAAAGTGGAAGATCGAGTCCGAATTTTTCAAAGATCAATAGCCGCAAAGCACACGGGCTAGTGAATACGCCAACTTGACAGGCAGCGCTTCCAGGAAACAATCCGAGGTGTTCACTCCCTTGTCTTATTTATCGGAGACTTTATGAAGCTAAAACAGTCGCTAGCCCTTGTATTACTTGCTGGAGCAGCTACGCTTTCCATAGCGCAAAAAGCCCCTGGAACCCAGGGCGTCAGCAAAACCGAAATCACCCTCGGATCGATACAAGATCTTTCCGGCCCGCTGGCCGGCTTTGGTAAGCAGATACGCCTGGGCATGATGCTGCGGGTTGACGAAATCAATGAACAAGGTGGTGTGAATGGCCGCAAGCTCAAACTGAATATTGAAGACTCTGCCTACGACCCCAAAAAGGCTGTGCTGTCCGCGCAAAAACTGGTTAATCAGGACAAAATTTTTGCCATGGTGGGCCATCTGGGCACTGCACAAAACCTGGCCGCCATGCCGGTGCAGTTCGACAAGAACGTGATCAACTTCTTCCCGGTCACGGCGGCGCGCGAAATGTATGACCCGTTCCACAAACTCAAGTACGCTTTTGCCGCCACTTATTTTGAGCAGATGCGCAGCGCCGTGCCCAAAATGGTCAAGGAAAAGAGCGCTAAAAAAGTCTGCACCATTTATCAGGACGATGAGTTCGGCCTGGAGGTGGTTCGCGGTGCTGAGGCGGGCCTGAAATCCATCAACATGGAGATGGCTGAAAAAACCAGCTACAAGCGTGGCGCTACCGACTTCTCCAGCCAGGTAGCCAAAATGAAAGCCTCCGGGTGTGACATGGTGGTGCTGGGCACCATCATCCGCGAGACCATAGGGGCCATTGGTGAGAGCCGCAAAACCGGTTTCAACCCGGTTTTTCTGGGCTCCAGTGCGGCGTATACGGACCTGATTCATAAACTCGGCGGCAAAGCCATGGACGGCCTGTACGCCACGATGACCGTGCAACACCCCTACCTGGACGAAGCTTCGCAACCCATCCGTTTCTGGGCCAACAAGTACAAAACCAAGTTCAACGAAGACCCGACCGTGTTTTCGGTGTATGGCTATGTGATCATTGACACCTTCATTTCCGCGGCGCAAAAAGCGGGAACCAACTTGAGCACCGACAGTTTCATCAAAGCCATGGACACCCTGACCGTACCGCCCGACATGTTCGGCAGTGCTCCAGCCAACTTCACCCCCACCAAGCGCTTGGGCAGCGACGTATCCCGTTTGTCTCAAATCACAGACAGCAAGTGGAAAGTGGCCTCGGAATACATCAAGCCGCAGTAACGACTTCACGGCATCGGAAAGCCGCCTCAGAGGCGGCTTTTTTGTGCCGCATCGACTACCGAACCTTGGCAAAACCCCCTGCGGTCTGTCATCCACCGGCTTTGGGCGCAAAAGTTCGTCATGAGTTGCGTTGTTTTTCGTGGGTCATGCCCTCTGGCGACTGCAATAAGACGCCTTGCGCTGCATCCCCATCTGTAGGCCGCAGTTCCGCAAGGGTTTTGCAGATGTTCCCTGCGCAATTGATGCGTCTAAAACCAGCCGGTGGCGATGTCGATGAATCGAATGTCAAAGGTCTGGTTTGCCATTTGTCCGTCCATTTCGCGGGACGCATGGTCTTTGACGTTGTTGCACAGCACGCCAATGCCCCAGCCACCATTGATATCTGTGCTGGGTACGCCCGACTGGGCCAGCGTGGCGCTGCTCACCAGGCTGCCACTTTCGTCAGAAATCCAATAGCTGAGGTGCGTCAGATTCACATGAATCTGCACCGAAAACCAGGCGTTGTCTCGCGGCATAAACTGCCTTCCTGCATGCGAATCAACCGCTTCATAAATTCCCGTCCTGGCGTCGGTATTGAAAACCTTCCACCGTCGCGCCTGAAATATGAGGCTGCCCTGTAAGCAGCGGGAAGATGGCCAACCCGCGACCGGTGTACTTCATGTCGTCCAGCGCGCGATCCGGCACCCGTTCACTGTTGAGTGTCACGGGCGCAACGAATCTGCCTCGGAGCAAAAAAGCCAGGTGGCTTCCAATGTCCGTGCCATAAAAATCAGTGGTCTTGAATTTGAAGCTGATCCAGTGTGTCGCGGCTTGGCGTATCGCACAGTTGCGGATGAATGCAGGCCCATGGTCTCCGCGCTGGGCCGCGTTTTTGTGCTTTTCCACAAATACGGACGAGCCTGGGTAACGTTCCAGTCACTTGTTCAGAGTTTTGTTGACAGACACATCACGATGGCGTTTGAAGACAATCTCTTCAGGAATATTGGCGCAATAGACGGTGTCCGTCCACTGCGCCGATGCCGTGCCCGAGAGACCCACACCAATACAGGCCAGCGCAATTGCCGAGACATGACTGGCAACCATTCCCGAACGAATCGCGTTGAGAACAGGACTTGATGAACTGGTGGACACAACCATAAAGGTCAGGAAAAAAACGTGGCCCATCTGACAAATAACGGCTTGTACTTCATTACATAAATTACAAGCGGGGCATCGCTGGTGGACTTTGACATGCATTTGCAACACATCGGTCGTCAGCGCACGCTCACCGAATTTTTGGTCCACTGCGGGTCTTGCCAGCGCTGGAATGCGCCCAAGGAACTGGGGTCAGGTGACTGGCGCTCAACGCTCAGGTCGGTCAGTCGGGTGACTTCGTAAGCGCGGCGGTAGCGGGCACCGTCATCTTTGCTGGCGCGGGCTTCGCGGGCTACCAGCAACTGAGAGCCACCGGGTACCCAGCCGGCAAATTCGGCGTAACCCAGGTCGGGCTGGAAGGTGGCGGGGGGCAGCACGTCAATGCGCCACTCTGATCCGGCTTTCTGAAACACCCACAGCTCGCGCCAGGCTTCCATGGGTTGCACCGCCAGCGCTAGGGCTGTGCCTTCGCGGTTGATGGTGGCCGATTGGGGCCAGACCACGCTGAAGGTACAGCGACGGGCCAGGGGCTTGGTCGCGTCATGCCTTGCATCAACCAGCAGAACACAGGTCTCACCCGGTTGGCCGGGCGTGGTGAAGATGTGGGGCAGTTTGGGTGCGGCGGTGGTGGCAGCGGCAAGGGGCAGGGCGGCCCAGCGGGAAGCGTTCACGCGCATGGCGGCATCGTTGTAGGCAGCCTGGTCGTCGTCGGGCAGCCCGGTTTTGCTGACGCTGGCCAGTTCGGAGATTGCGCGTTCGGCAAGCTGGAGAGCTGCCGCGCTGCCCTCCAGCTTGCGCGCCTCTTGGTAAGCCAGGCTGCTGTGCACCGCTGCGCGGCGCATGTGAATGCGGTTTTTCAGGTAGAC
>JAYUXO010000401.1:0-17656 GCA_043753505.1 Comamonadaceae bacterium | reverse complement strand
CGAAAAAGCGGTGGGTGTCCACCGGTCGGCCAGGGCCGATCATGTTGTCCCACCAGCCTTCGGATTTTTCTTGCCCTTCGTACACGCCGGCCACATGGTGCGAAGCGTTCAGTGCATGGCATACCAGCACGGCATTGGACTTGGCGGCGTTCAGCGTGCCGTAGGTCTCGTATGCCAGGTCATAGCCTGCGATGCGCGCGCCGCTTTGCAGCGCCAGCGGCGCGCTGAAGTGCATGGATTGAGGCGTTGCGAACATAAAAAAACCCGGTGTCGCTAAAAACGAGACCGGGTCGGTAGAAACGGGCGTCTTTAGCTGAATTTATTAAGCGCCCGCAAGCTGGAAGCAAATCGGCGCTGTGACCAAAAGTATATCAAGCGCCTTTGAAAAGACGTGGCCAGACCAGCGCATCCAGCGACCATTTTCCGGGCCCGAACACCGCCAGACCGGCTAGCAGTGCGCCCCAGAACACATGCTGCTGCAAAGCCGCCGGTGGAATGTCGGCCAGCGCGATTACTGCCACGGCGTTGACCACAAACAGCCCCAAAGCCGCAAACCGGCCACCCAGGCCCAGCACAAGCATCACCGGCAATACCAACTCGCCCGCCGTGCCAGAAAACGCGGCCAGTTGGGGCGATAGCAGGGGCACTTTGTATTCGTCGGTGAACAGTGCCACTGTGGTACCCCAGTCGCGTAATTTGGTCAAACCGGACAGAAAGAAAACCTGCGCGACATACAGGCGTGCAACCAGCAAAGCCAAAGGTTGCAAGGCGTCCAGAAAGCCGCTGAAAAGCGACCATGTCTGGAGGCCTCGCTGAATGAGGCTGGGTTGGTGTGTGGACGTTGGGGTCATAGGATCTCCTCGGGATGGTTTGGTTGTAAATACTTCAGTGCAGTCTGCCCCGATGGCGGCGACGGGTTTTACTTCGCGACATGCAGCGCCAGAGTTACAAGGCTTTGGCACCCACCACCAAGCCACTGCGCAGCGCATGGGCAAACCAGACCTGAAAGTCCAGCCGCGGTGCCGCGGCGAGTGCCTCCAGCACGCTGGCACCTGACTGCACCGCCGCCAGCAGGCGCATTTCGCCGACGTGTGCCACACGCAGCTGTGGTTTCATGCCCTGGCGCCAGACCAGGGCGGTTTCAGCCACGCCTTGGGCCAGTCTTTGGCCCGCCTGAGCCAAAGTCACCCCGACAAAGGGAAGCTCCAGTGCCAGGTCTGGCAGGCTATCTTCGGCCAGAGGTGTCGCCACAGTGGCCCGCTGGGTGGTGACCTGCTCGGATGGCTCGCAGCCAATGGGTGCGGTGCCTGGCGTGCCTGGCAATGGCTCATGCAAGTGGGCCTGCACGATCGTCACGACCGGGTAGGGGCTGACGATGCAGGCTGCGCCCGGGCTTAGTTCTAAAAAAACGCCTGCGGGGTCGCGCTCAGCCAGCAAACACAGGGAGGCCAGATCCATGCTTGCATCCGCGGCGTTGCTGGCCAAGTGCAGTGCCCACTCCACACGCGCCACATCGCTCAGATACGGCTCCTGTTCCAGCAGGCCGGGCAGCATGGCCATGTGGTTGGCCAGCTTGTCGCCCCACTGCGCCAAGTCGCCGCGCTCGGGCGGATGGTCATGCCAGTGCTGGCGGGCCATGCCCTCAAAATTTTCTTCGCCCAGCAACTGAAACACCACCGGGTACGCGCTGGCCAGCGAACGAGGTGCCAGGGCCTGCGCATTGGCACGGTAAGCGCTGAGGCCACGCTCCATGAGTTTTTGACCTGTAGCCCCAGTCAGCATTGCTCGGGAAGCTATCGAATGAATAGCATTCTGATGGGTCGATGCCCACAATGCAGCAAGCAGCGCTTGCTGGTCATCCAACAGGTCCCGGCTCATGCGGGCACCTGCGACCGACTTTGCAATGCGACGCTGGCGTGCGCACGCGCCAAGTCGGCCTGGCTGAGCAATACGTCCAGCGCGGGAATGTCAGTGTCCCACTCCACCAGGGTGGGTACTGGGCCGAAGCGGGCGATGGCGTGGCGATAGATCAGCCACACCGGGTCTGCCACGGTGCAGCTGTGGTCGTCCACCACGATGTCGTCCATCGCGCAATGACCCGCTACATGAATTTGGCCCACCGCCCCCGGGGTCAACTGATCCAGCCAGGCGCAGCAGGCGCGCACCGGGTCGCTACAGCTGCCCGCCAGACGTGCATTCAGGGCATTGACATACAGGTTGTTGACGTCCACCAGCAGCTGCCCGCCGGTACGTTGCACCAGTGCTGACAAGAACTCGGTCTCCGGCATGTCGCTTGAGGCAAACCCGATATAAGCCGACAGGTTTTCAATTAACAGTGCTCGCTCCAGCCGCTCTTGCACGCGCTGCACATTGCTGCACAACACGTCCAGCGCTTGCCGGTTGAACGGCAGCGGCAGCAGATCGGCGGCATGCACAGCGGCGTGTTCCGCCGTGTCTCGCACATGGGCGGCCAGCACCCCACGGGCAAAGCACGCGTGGTCACTCACGCGAACCGGTTCCACCTGCTTGACGAGGCGGGCCAGTTGCGTCAGGTGCCAGTCGTCCACGCCGCAAGCGGACCCCAAACCCAGACCTACACCATGCAGACTCACCGGCCAGTGCTCGCGCGCCTGTGTCAATACCGACAAGGCGGCACCGCCGTGCCCAAAAAAATTCTCGGAATGCACCTCAATGAAG
Organism: Comamonadaceae bacterium; assembly: GCA_043753505.1. Taxonomy (GTDB): domain Bacteria; phylum Pseudomonadota; class Gammaproteobacteria; order Burkholderiales; family Burkholderiaceae_C; genus JAAFIW01. The sequence continues at coordinate 14,959 of JAYUXO010000401.1, read as the reverse complement.
TCGAGATACGGATACTCGGCCGAGCCCACGGGCGCTTGCACGCGTTGCATCAGCTCCCTGTAGTGCGGGTGACGCCAGCCAATTCCTGTCTGGTTGGCGCGCACATGTGGAGCGATGTCCCGTTGGCTCATATAAGTTTTGCGGCGCTTAAATCAACCCGGCAACCTTGTCCCAGGCGTCGGCAGGCATACGGCCTGTAAAGCGGTCAATGACCTTGCCATTTTTATCGATCAGCAAAGCGGAAGGCAACTGCGCAGGGCGTCCGATGTTGTCTTTGTAGCGCGACTCACCTACCCACAGTTGAACAAATCGCTGCTTGAGCGGAACCGTGCTGGAAATGATTTTTTCGTAGTCATCCGGATCGTTCATGCGCTTGTCATGGCTGGCCAGCACCAATTCAAATGGTTTGCCTGCCCACCCTTCGTGGTTTTGTCGAAGCTCGGGCATTTTGTCGCGGCAGGCGGCGCACTCAGTAGACCAAAACATCACCAACACCACTTTGCCTTTGAGCGTACTGAGCGCAAATGGCTTTCCGTCCACCGTGCGGCCTTCGATAGCAGGCGCGACAACAGTCGCAACACTGGAAGCGGTGCCGGTTACAGGCGTGGACGGTTGAGCGCCCGCAACGATCGCCGTGAACAATAAAAAGGGAAACAGAAGTTTTTTCATACGGCAATCAATACGCAGGTTGCGCAAAGATGGTTACTTACATTTTGAATAAATTTCATTGGACACGTCCTTCTGAATTGCCACCATCGTTGCGAAATCCACATCGAACCACGCGCAAATAGCCCCTATTTTGAAGCTTGCGTGCGACGTTTTAACGTGCAAAACACAGAACGCCCGAAAAATGACCCATAATGCGTAGTGATTTTCAAAAATCATATGGTGTGCGGTGAATGGTCAGTTTCGCGTCTTTGATACTTTTAAGGTTTGTCAGGCGGCGTTTTGCGGGCTCCATCGCTTGTTAGCGTTTTTTTTCGAGGAGTCCGTGATGGGCAACAAACTTTATGTGGGCAACCTGCCCTATTCGTACCGTGATAACGACATGGAGCAGGCGTTCAGCCAATACGGCACCGTGTCCAGCGCCAAAGTCATGATGGAGCGCGATACCGGCCGTTCCAAAGGTTTCGGTTTTGTGGAAATGGGTAGCGACGCTGAGGCGCAAGCTGCGATCGCAGGCATGAATGGCCAGCAGATCGGTGGCCGCGGACTGGTTGTCAATGAAGCCCGTCCGATGGAAGCCCGCCCCCCCCGCACTGGCGGCGGTGGCTTTGGTGGTGGTGGCGGCAGTGGCGGCGGCGGCGGTGGCTACGGCGGCGGCGGCGGTGGTTATGGCGGCGGCGGCGGTGGTGGTGGCCGTAGCGGCGGCGGCGGTGGTTACGGCGGCGGCGGCGGTGGACGCGGCGGTTATTGACCAAATTTCAGGCAAACGTTGCGTTTGTCAGGAAAATAGGGCCTTCGGGCCCTTTTTTGTTTTTTGCCACGATTTTCTGGTGTGATTTGGCGTGGCGCTGCTTGCGCAGTTGCCAACTATTTGGCTAACATTGCGATGCTTGGTTGAGTAAAAACCAAGCACTTAGTTTGCGATGAACAGGTCACTATCTCGTTTTACGGCTCGCTGAATGCGTTTTCGGGACTCCATCGCTATCAGGTTTACGTCATTTTTAGGAGTCCCTTCATGGGAAATAAGTTGTATGTGGGCAACTTGCCCTACTCGGTGCGAGACAGTGATTTGGAGCAGGCTTTTGGTCAATTTGGCGCGGTCACTAGCGCCAAAGTGATGATGGAGCGTGATACCGGCAGATCAAAAGGTTTTGGTTTCGTGGAGATGGGCAGCGATGCAGATGCCCAGGCCGCGGTCAGCGGCATGAATGGCCAGCCGTTGGGTGGCCGCAACGTTGTCGTCAATGAAGCCCGGCCAATGGAGGCCCGCCCACCGCGCACGGGTGGTTTTGGTGGCGGTGGTGGTTATGGCGATGGCGCAGGCGGCGGTAGCGGGGGTGGTTACGGCGGTGGTGGCGGCACAGGTGGAGGTGGCGGCGGTGGAGGCCGACGTGATAGCGGCGGCTACGGTGGCGGCGGATCCAGCGGCGGTGGTGGCAATTCTGGCGGCGGTGGCGGATATGGCGGCGGTGGTGGTGGCCGACGCGACAGTGGCGGCGGCGATGGCGGTTTTCGCAGCCCGTATGGAACCGGTCCACGTGGTGGCGGCCGACGTGACAGTGGTGGTGGTGGTGGTGGTGGCGGCGGCAACGACTATTGATTGCTCGCTGCTCCCTACGAAAAAAGCTCCTTCGGGAGTTTTTTCATTGGTGGTTGTGCAACCTCTTGCGCAAAAAAAGCCTGCGCCGTGGTCGCTTTACTGCTCACCCTGGCGACGTTTGCGCGGACGGCCCGACATCACCCTGTCAAACAACGCATTGGGCAAGCCCCTCAGCAGCTTGGCAACGAGGCCCATTTGCCAGGGGATCACGCGGTAACTGGCACCTGACTGGATCGCGTCAAACGCGCGCGCCGCAAAGTTTTGCGACTGCATGAGAAATGGCATGCTGTAGCGGTTTTTTTGGGTCAAGGGTGTATCGATATAGCCTGGGCAAATCGTCACGACCTTCACGCCGCTGGAACGCAACTCCCCTCGCAGGCTTTCGCAATAGGCCACCACTGCCGCCTTGCTGGCGCAGTAGGCCCCGTGGCCTGGCAGACCGCGAATAGCGGCCACGCTGGCAATGCCCACCAGCGTACCGCTGCGGCGTTTTTCCATCGCGGCCACAAAAGGGTGAAACGTGGCGGCCAGGCCGGTGTTGTTGGTGGCAAAGGTGCGCGCCATCACGTCAATGTCGCTGCGCTGCGCAGTGTCCATGCCCACGCTGATACCGGCGTTGGCAATCACCACATCGGGCAGGCCCTGTGTGGCGATGCAGTGGGCACCTGCGGCGACGATGCTGTCGGTATCCGACACATCGGCGCTATAAATAGCATAGCTGTTTGAGCTGATTCCATTTGACTCAGCCCAGGTTTGGACCTCTGACACCCGGCGTGCAGCCAGCGCCAGCCGCCAGCCCGCTTGGTGGTAGCGCAGGGCGAGGGCCTGCCCTAGCCCGCTGGAGGCGCCGGTGATGAAAACCAGTGGGGACATGTGGTGGCTCCAGGTGTGTGGGTTCGTTTGCAGATTCGGGCTAGCGCGGTACAGGCACCAGGGTGCCGCGCACCCGACCACCGAGTTTCAGCACCTGCTCCAGATCGTCGTATTCCAGGCTGTCGCCCGTGAAGCGGTCTTGTCCGCTGATGAGCACCACAGGTTTGTGAGATTTGAGGCGTTCGGCGTTGGCAAACACATGCAAAAACTCGCCGCGAAACTCCATGGGCCTGGCAGCGGAGCCCTCAGCTTTCGGGCGGCCATCGCGCACGACCACCGCATTGCCAATCAGCTGGACTTCCGAGCCATCGCCGTTGCTCACAGCTTTATTGGCACTGGCAACAGTGCGCTGACCCTGGGCGTCATAGACCCGGATACGTGGTTGCTCAATGTCCAGCGTGTCTGTGTCGGGGTAGTGGTGGGCTTGCTCACCGCGCATTTCGCTTTTGAGTCGGCCATCCGCGTCAAAACTCTTCACGCCAAAGCGCCGCATAAAGTAATCGGGCTCGTGCGAGACAGCCGCCGCAGCTGCGGCAGGGAGCAGCGCCGGCGTGCTGCGAGCAAGCCAGTAGGTGGCCAAGGCGAGCAGCGCCATCAGCATGATCGGCAAGTACACCGAAGTGGAGTCCCAGGCTTGCCACAACAGTCTTTTCACAGATATGTCTCCAGCAGCCGCGCATAGTGGCTCGTGGCCACCAGCAGCAGATCGCAAAACTCGCGAGCTGCCCCGTCGCCACCGCGCCGCTGAGTCACGTAATGCGCCGCTGCGATCACTTGGGCGTGGGCGTTGGCCGGGGCGCAGGCCAGGGCACAGGCGCGAAGCACAGGCAGGTCGGGCCAGTCGTCGCCGATGGCGGCGGCCTGATGCCATTGAAGACCCAGCGCGGTCAATACACGCTCAGCCGCAGGTCGTTTGTCTTCGGTGCCAAAGTGGGCATGGGTGATGCCCAGCGCGTGCAGGCGCAGGCGCAGGGCGGGCGAGTCGCGGCCCGTGATCACAGCCGGGGTGATGCCGGCTCGCTGTAGCAGCTTGATGCCCTGGCCGTCCAACGTGTTGAAGCGCTTCAGGCATTCGCCTTCGGCTGAAAAATACAGGCTGCCGTCGGTCAATACGCCGTCCACGTCAAAAAAAGCCACGCGCACGGTTTGCGCTTTAAGCAATAAAGAGGTATCAAAATTGATAGCTGGTTGAGCAGCATCTACAAGGGCTTTCGAGGTATTTGGCACTTAAATCACCTTGGCGCGCAGCAAATCGTGGGTGTTGATGGCACCGCACAGCAGGCCCTGCGCATCCACCACCAGCACGCTGGTGATGCCGTGTAACTCCATCAATTGCGCCGCGTCCACCGCCAGCGCCTCAGCGCGGATGGTGCGGGGGTTGGCAAACATCACCTGCTGGGCTGTGATCTGGCGCAAATCCATTCCTTTTTCAACCAGCCGACGCAGGTCACCGTCGGTGAAGATGCCCAGCACGCGGCCTTTCTCGTCGGCAATGGCCGACGCACCCAGGCCCTTGGCGCTCATCTCCTGCATCAGTTGGCTGAACGTTGCGCTGGGTAGTACGCGCGCAATGGCGTCGCCCGTGCGCATCAGGTCGCGCACATGGGTGAGCAGCTTGCGGCCCAAAGCGCCGCCCGGGTGCGAGCGGGCAAAATCCTCGCTGCCAAAGCCGCGCGCATCCAGCAAGGCCACGGCCAGCGCGTCGCCCAGCGCCATTTGTGCGGTGGTACTGGCTGTGGGGGCCAGGCTGAGGGGGCAGGCTTCCTGTGCCACACCGCTGTCCAGCACCCAGTCGGCCTGGCGCGCCAGGGTGGACTGCAGGCCGCCAGTCATCGCGATCAGTTGCACGCCCAGCCGCTTGATGGCCGGTAGCAAGATCGTCAATTCATCCACCTCGCCGCTGTTGGATACCGCCAGCACCAAGTCGTCGGCGGTGACCATGCCCAGGTCGCCATGGCTGGCCTCGGCAGGATGGACAAATAGCGCAGGTGTGCCGGTAGAGGCCAGGGTGGCAGCGATTTTTCGACCCACATGGCCGCTTTTGCCCATGCCCATTACCGCCACGCGGCCGCGCTTATGTTGCAGCTGCAACATGGCATCGACGGCTTGGGCAAACGCATCGCCCGTGCGGGCTTTCAGGCCCAGGACGGCTGCGGCTTCAATGTCAAAAGTTTGGTGAGCCAGGCGCAGGGCTTGTTGGGGATCGAAAGGCATGGCGCGGATTTTGCCCTGCTTCGGTTTGCGTTCACTGCCGGAGGCTCAGAACGCAAAGGGCGCAAAAAACTTCGCAAAGAACGCAAAAGAAACAGCCTGCAGCCAGCTTGTCTTTTTTTGCGTTCTTTGCGTAACCTCTGCGCCCTTTGCGTTCTAAACCAGACGGGTACGCTTGTCCTCCACTATAAAAACAATAGCTGCTTGAGCAGTTTCCACATGGGCTAAGCGCTTATTTCTTATAAATCTCGCAATCTCCATCACGCGCGAAATACCTGCTTGCTAGCATCACCCCATGACCTCCCTTGAACTCACCCTGCTGTACCTGCTGGCCGCTGTGCTGGGCGTGGTGGCGTGTCGCAGTTTGAAGTTGCCTCCGATGTTGGGATACCTGGCCGTGGGTGTGGTGATCGGCCCTAACGCGTTGGCACTGGCGCAAAACTCTGAGGGCGTGCGCCACTTGGGCGAGTTTGGGGTGGTGTTTCTAATGTTTGTGATCGGGCTGGAATTCAACCTGCCCAAGCTGCGGGCCATGCGGGCGCATGTGTTTGGGTTGGGGTTGTTTCAGGTGGCGTTGACCATCGGGCTGGCGATGGCTGCGTCACTGGCGCTGGGCTGGGCAGCACCCAAGTTGTGGGACATGGACTGGAAAACGGCATTGGCGCTGTCAGGGGCGCTGGCCATGAGCAGCACGGCAATCGTGGTCAAGCTGATGGCCGAACGGCTGGAGATGGAGTCTGAGCACGGCAAGCGGGTGATGGGCGTGCTGTTGTTTCAAGACTTGGCCGTGGTACCGCTGCTGGTGTTGATTCCCGCGCTGGGCTCGTCGCCGGAAAAGCTGTTCATGGCGCTGGCACTGGCGGCTGTGAAAGCGGTGGTGCTGATTACCGTGCTGCTGGTGGGTGGCCAGTGGGTGATGCGCCGCTGGCTGACCCTGGTGGCGCGGCGCAAGAGCGAGGAGCTTTTTGTGCTGAACCTGCTACTGATTACGCTGGGGCTGGCCTGGTTGACCGAGCTGGCCGGTTTGAGTCTGGCACTGGGTGCATTTTTGGCGGGCATGCTGATTTCGGAAACCGAATACAAGCACCAGGTGGAAACCGACATCCGCCCGTTCCACGATGTGTTGCTGGGTCTGTTTTTCATCACGATCGGCATGATGCTGGACTGGCGCCTGGTGCTGGCGCGCTGGGAAATGGTGCTGGTGTTGGTCACGCTGCCGGTGCTGTTCAAACTGGTGCTGGTGGCGGTGCTGGCGCGGGGGCTGGGTGCCACCAATGGCACGGCGCTGCGCACCGGTTTGTATCTGGCGCAGGCCGGCGAATTCGGCTTTGTGCTGCTCACGCTGGCGCAAAGCAACAAGCTGGTGCCGCCCGAGCTGCTCAACCCGATTCTGGCCAGCATGGTGCTGTCCATGCTGGCCACACCCTTCATCATCATGTACAGCAACCCGCTGGTGATGCGACTGGTGGCCAGCGAGTGGCTGCAGCAGTCGCTGCAAATGACCACGATTGCCAGCAAGTCCATCAACGTCACCAAACACGTGATCATTTGCGGTTATGGCCGCTGCGGTCAGAACCTGGCGCGCATGCTGGAGCGTGAAGGCATTCCCTACATGGCACTGGATCTGGACATTGACCGGGTGCGTCAAGCCGCGGCGGCAGGCGACTCGGTGGTCTACGGCGACGCCGCGCGCCCGCAGGCACTGATGGCCGCAGGCCTGTCGCGTGCAAGTGCCGTGGTGTGCACTTATTTGGACGTGGCGGGCGCCATGAAAGTGCTGGCCAACACCCGCGCGCACGCGCCCACGGTGCCTGTGATCGTGCGTACGCAGGACGACCATGATCTGGAACGCCTGACCGCTGCCGGTGCCACCGAAGTGGTGCCCGAAGCCATTGAAGGTAGTTTGATGCTGGCCAGCCACGCGCTGGCACTGGTGGGTGTACCGATGCGCCGGGTGATCCGCATCGTGCAAGAGCAGCGCGATGCCCGCTACAACCTGCTGCGCGGATACTTTCACGGGGCCGATGACGACACCGTCAATGAGCTGGACCATGAACGCCTGCACACCGTCACCGTGCCTTTGAGCGCTCGTAGCGTGGGCCAGACGGTGGGCGACCTGGCGTTGCATGCGATTGGTGTGCGCGCCATGAGCTTGCTACGCGCAGGCAAGGCGGCGGTGTTGACCGATGAAACCGTGCTGATGCCGGGTGACACGCTGGTGCTGTCGGGCAAGCCGGAGGCGCTGGCGCTGGGAGAGTTGAAGATTCTGCGGGGGTGAGTTATGAAAATAATGAGGCAAATCAGCCTCCAGCCTTTGTAATTATTGCTCAAGCAGCTATTGTTTCAGGAGTGCTTGAGGGTAGGTCGTTCAACGCAAAAATTTCGCAAAGTGCGCAAAAGCTGAATTCAAAAAATGGCGCTTCGTAAGGGCTGTTATTTCGCGTCCTTTGCGTTCTTAACATTCAGCAAATCCAGCCGACCCAACGACAAAACGTGTTTCCTTTGCCACACCACACGGGTATCATGGTTTTTTGCCAATTCCTCAACTCTTGGAGCTTGCTATGGGCCTGATGGACTTCATCAAGAAACAGTTTATTGACGTTATTCAATGGACCGAGGAGGAAGACGGCGTGCTGGCTTGGCGCTTTCCCATGGCGGGCATGGAAATTCAAAACGGTGGCACGCTCACCGTGCGCGAATCGCAGATGGCGGTGTTTGTTAACGAAGGTAAGGTGGCTGATGTGTTTGGCCCCGGCATGCACAAGTTGACCACGCAGACCCTGCCGGTGCTGACGTATCTGAAAAACTGGGACAAGCTGTTTGAGTCCCCCTTCAAGAGCGATGTGTATTTCTTCAGCACGCGCCAGCAGGTGGACCAGCGTTGGGGCACATCGCAGCCCATCACCATCCGCGACAAAGACTTTGGCATGGTGCGCCTGCGTGCCTTTGGCAACTACAGCTTCCGCATGGCCGACCCCAAGCTGTTCCACACCGAAATTTCGGGCACCCGCGAGACCTACACCACGTCCGAACTGGACGGCCAATTGCGCGGCCTGGTGCTGCAGCACCTGTCAGACGCGATCGCCAAAAGCGGCATTCCGTTTCTGGATCTGGCGGCCAATCAACTGGCTTTTGCCAACGCGCTGACCACCGAGTTAACCCCCGCCTTTGAAAAAATCGGCCTGAAGATTGAGGGCATGACGGTGCAAAACGTCTCCCTGCCCGAAGAGCTGCAAAAAATCCTCGACCAGAAAATCGGTATGGGCATGATCGGCAACGACATGGGTAAATTCATGCAATACCAGACCGGCCAGGCCATTCCGGGCATGGTGGCGGGCGGCGGTGGCGGCGGTAGCGGTATTGCGGGCGATGCGATGGGTTTAGGAGCAGGTGTGGCTTTGGGCCAGGTGCTGGCGCAAAACCTGGCGCAGGGCTTGGGTGGTTTGAATCAGACCGCGGCTGCAACCGTTGCACCCGTGGCCGCACCCGCTGCGGCCACGGCGGACGAAATCATGGGCATGCTCGAAAAGCTGGGCGAGTTGAAGGTAAAGGGCATCCTGACGCAGGAAGAGTTTGATGGGAAGAAGGCGGAGCTGCTCAAAAAATTGGTTTAGGTTTGAGGGTTCGAAATTTTCGAACGCAAAGAGCGCAAAGGTTACGCAGAGTGCGCAAAAAAATGATGTTGACGTGCGGATTCTTTTGCGCCCTTTGCGTTGATTTTCTCGCCCCTTGAAACTTTCAATTAGATAAAACTGTGGCCCAGCCAAGCCCCCAACGCGCCTATCGGGCACCCTGCCCCGGTTGCGGTGCGCCGGTTGATTTTTTAAGCGCGCAGTCGACCCATGCGGTTTGCGGCTACTGCAGCAGCACGGTTGTGCGCGACGGAGACAAACTTTCGCGCATTGGCAAGATGGCCGAGCTGTTTGACGACCACAGCCCCCTGCAACTACAAACCCGCGGTACCTACGACAAGGTTGGTTTTGTGCTGGTGGGGCGACTCCAATACAAATCGGGCAGTGGCACCTGGACCGAGTGGAACGCGTTTTTCGACGATGGCCGCAGCGGCACACTGGGTGAAGACAACGGCTCTTATGTTTTCAGCTTCCCGTCCACCGCACAGCGCGATATGCCCCCGGCTGAGCGCTTTCGCGTGGGTGCTACCACTGCAATAGGCGGCAAGCCGTTCAGTGTGGCGGCCAGCGAGCAGGTGGCACTGATCTCGGCGCAAGGCGAATTGCCCAAGTTGCCGCCGATGGGGCAGACCTTTGCTGTGGTGGAGCTGCGCAGCGCCGAGGGCGAGGTCATCAGCATCGACTATTTCGCCACCCCGCCTTTGTTGTCACGCGGTGTGGCGGTGTTGCTGGAAGGCTTGAGCCTGTCGGGCCTGCGGGACGACAACGTCAAGGACGAAAAAGGCCGCCATTTCGAATGCCCCAACTGCGGCGCGCCGGTGGAAGTGCACCTGGCCAACAGCAAGAGCATCACCTGTCGCTCCTGCAACAGCCTGATTGACCTGACCAAAGGCACGGGCGGCGAGCTGTCGCACGCGGTGCAGGACGAGCCTGTTGCGCTCCTCATTCCTCTGGGTGCTACGGGCCAACTGCAGGGCGTGCAGTGGCAGGTAGTGGGTTTCCAGCACCGCATGGGCCGCGACCCTCAAGACGATGAGGAAGAGCATTTCGGCTGGAACGAATACCTGCTGTTCAACCAAAAGCGTGGTTTTGTGTTCCTGGTAGATGCTGAGGATGGCTGGAGCGTCGTCAAGCCCGCGACCGGGGCACCGACCGTGAGCAGCGGCGCGGGCCAAACGGCCAGCTATCTGGGTACAAGCTACAAGCTGCAGTACAGCTATAACGCAGAAACAACCTATGTGTCGGGTGAGTTTTACTGGCCCGTGGTACGCGGCCAAAAGACAAACAACCGGGACTATGCCAGCGGCAGGAACTTGTTGTCGATGGAGCAGACGCCGACCGAGTTGACCTGGTCGGTCGGTTCAAAAATCGACAGCGAGGCAGTGGCAAAGGCCTTCAAGATCGAAGACAAAAAAGAGCTGCTCAAGCGGGCCGACGCAGGGCCTACTGCAGCCAAGGGCATGGGCTGCATCACCGTCATCGTGGTGTTTGTGATTATTTTGATACTGCTGTCGGTGCTGCGTGGCTGCAGTTGTGACCCAACACGCCAGAACTGCTCCAGCTCCAACCGCAGCTCGGGTGGCTCTTTTGGTGGTTTTTCAGGTGGCGGCGGTCACAAATAATGCGCTTTAACCGGTTTATTCAAGGAGAACATCATGGGTTTTGAATGGCTCAAACCAGCGGCTTTTTTCGGTTCCATCATGTACGCCATGATCGGCGTGCTGGTGTTCTGGATCAGCTTCATCGTCATCGACAAAATCACGCCCTACAACCTGTGGGAAGAGATTGTTGAGAAACAGAACATGGCCCTGGGTATAGTGGTGGCGGCCATGTGCCTGGGCATCAGCGTGATCGTGGCGGCAGCGATTCATTAAGGCGTTCCAACAGCCTTTGCGGTAAAGGCTGTCCGATTTTTGAGTTTAAACCGCGTGACTCCCACCAAATCCCCCCTCGAAGTCGCCCTGCTTGCCAGCGTCTTCGTCATAGCCGCATGCGGCTTGGTGTACGAGTTGGCCGCCGGTGCGCTGGCCTCTTATGTGCTGGGCGACTCGGTGCTGCAGTTCTCTACGGTCATTGGCACTTACCTGTTTGCCATGGGCATTGGCTCTTATCTGTCGCGGTTTTTTGACCGACAGTTACCCGCCCACTTTTTACGCATAGAACTGCTGGTAGCCCTTATAGGTGGCGCTCTGCCAGCTATACTTTTTATAGTGAATGCGGTGGCGCCGGGCAGCTTTCGGGTGGTTTTGTATGCCTTGGTGGTGCTGGTCGGCGCTCTGGTCGGGTTGGAAATTCCGCTGGTCATGCGTATTTTGAAGCGGCATGCCGCCTTGAAAGAGCTGGTCTCGCAGGTGCTTACGTTCGACTACCTGGGCGCACTTGCGGTGTCGGTGGCGTTTCCGCTGCTGTTGGTGCCGCAGCTGGGCTTGGTGCGCACCGGTTTGCTGTTTGGTTTGATGAATGCCGCCGTAGCCTTCTGGGCCTTGTGGTTGTTTCGCGATGAGCTGCGACATTTCTGGGCGCACGCCGCCGCCTGCGTGCTGACCCTGGCGGCGCTGGGGGTGGGCTTTGCCGGGGCTGACCACATCACCACCCTGGCCGAAGACAAGTTGTACCAGGACCGCGTGATTTTCAGCACCACTTCGCCCTACCAGCGCATCGTGCTGACGCATTCGGCCAGTGCACAGGCCACTGGTACACGCCACGGCCACCGCCTGTTTTTAAACGGCAATCTGCAGTTCTCCGAGAAAGACGAATACCGCTACCACGAAGCCCTGGTGCACCCCGCCATGGCCGCGCACGGCGGCGCGCGCAGGGTGGCCGTGCTGGGCGGTGGAGACGGCATGGCGGTGCGCGAGGTGTTGCGTTACCCGCAAGTGGAAAGTGTCACCCTGGTGGAATTGGACCCCGAAATGACGCGCCTGTTTTCCAGCCAGAGCGCCCTGGTCAAACTCAATGGCGCAGCGCTGCAATCGCCCAAGGTCAGGGTGGTAAACACCGACGCGTTCAAGTGGCTGGAAGAGACCCAGGAGCAGTTCGACGTGATCGTGGTCGACTTCCCCGACCCTACCAATTTTTCCATCGGCAAGCTCTACACCACCTCGTTTTACGCCCTGCTGGAGCAGCGCCTGTCGGCCAGTGGCTATGCCGTCATCCAGACCACCTCGCCGCTGGTGGCCCGCGAAAGTTTCTGGACGGTGGCCACCACCCTCGAAGCCGTGGGCCTGCGCACCGCGCCGTACCATGCCAACGTGCCCAGCTTCGGGGAGTGGGGCTTCATCATCGCCAGCCGCAGGCCGTTCGTGCTGCCGCAGAAGCTGCCCGAAGGGTTGCGCTTTTTGACCCCGCCCACTCTGGCCCTGATGTTCAATTTCCCCGCTGACATGGCCCGTGTGCCCGCCCAAGTGAACCGGCTGAGCAACCAGACGCTGGTCAGCACCTACGAGCGGGAATGGGGCAAGTAGTTAATGGAATTAGTAGCCAAAACAGCCACCAGCCCTTATAAAAGCTGCTCAAAAAGCTATGTATTTAGTAGCAACTGGATCGACGCCTCAGAGACACACGGATAACTTTGCACGTCTCACGTCCGCATCAACTTACTGATCTCCTCCTGCATCGCCTGCGTCAGCTGCGCGTACATCTTCAGCTTGTCGCTGGAGTCGCGCATGCGTTGGGCCAGGCGCAGGGAGATGGCCATCATCAATTTGGCGGCGGTGCGGGGGTCGTCGTCCAATAGCTGGTTCAATTCTGTGCGGGTCAGCATGGCGCAGCGCACGGTGGTCAGCGCGGTGCACGAGGCACTGCGGGGCTCGCCGTCCACCAGGCCCATCTCACCAACCAGGTTGCCGGGGCCTAACACGGTGACTGTGACCGGGTCTGCCCGGCTGACGATGATCAATTCCACAGTGACATCGCCGTCCAGCACCAGCAGCATGAAGTCGGTTTCGACGCGGTCACCCTGGCGAATAAAAGTGGTGCCCGCCTCAATTTTGCGTGGGTGCATGTAACTGACCACCATGCGTGCTTCGTCGTGCGTCAGTTGCATCAGCGCGCTGGGCGCGCACAGCATGCGCGCGGCCTGGTCGGCGCTGGCCGAGCCTTTGATGACGACCATGCGCTGTGCGGGCGTTTTCGCATGGACGCCGCCAAAAGTGTCGTTATGCCGTTCAACGGGCACTGAGGCCAAAGCGGGGGACAGTGAGGGGGTGTTCATGGCGGCTTAAAATCAGATTGCCTTCAAGGAGCGTTGCAGCAAGATACAGCGAAAGTTGATTTTGTCAGGCTTGATGGTCAGCAAATTTTCAAACCGCGCTCACCTGAAATCTTTTGTATGCCAGGTGAGTCCATGTTGAACGCAAATTCCTCTTCTCCCACTCCCGCCGTTGTTCCCGCGATGAAGCTGTCGGGTCTGGAGCCTGTACAGATTACTGCGGGTAGTCTGTTCACCAACGTGGGCGAGCGGACCAACGTCACTGGCTCCAAAGCCTTTGCCCGGATGATTTTGAACGGCGAGTTCGACCAGGCCTTGTCGGTGGCGCGCCAGCAGGTGGAAAACGGCGCGCAGATCATCGACATCAATATGGACGAGGCCATGCTGGACAGTCAGGCTGCGATGGTGCGCTTTTTGAATCTGATCGCCGGCGAGCCCGACATTGCGCGTGTGCCCATCATGGTGGACAGCTCCAAGTGGAGCGTGATTGAGGCGGGGCTGCGCTGCGTGCAGGGCAAGGGCATCGTCAACTCGATTTCCATGAAAGAGGGCGTCGATGAGTTCAAGCGCCAGGCACGTTTGGTGCGCCGCTATGGCGCTGCGGCGGTGGTGATGGCTTTTGACGAGAAAGGCCAGGCCGACACCTTTGCCCGCAAGACGGAGATCTGCGAGCGGGCTTACCGCATTCTGGTGGACGAGGTAGGCTTTCCGCCGGAAGACATCATTTTTGACCCCAACATTTTTGCCATTGCCACCGGCATTGAAGAGCACAACAATTACGCGGTCGATTTCATCGAAGCCACGCGCTGGATCAAGCAGAACCTGCCCGGTGCCAAGGTCTCGGGCGGCGTGAGCAATGTGAGCTTTTCATTCCGCGGCAACGACCCGGTTCGCGAGGCGATTCACACGGTTTTTCTGTACCACGCGATTCAAGCCGGTATGGACATGGGCATCGTGAACGCGGGGATGGTAGGCGTGTATGACGACCTGGAGCCCACGCTGCGCGAGCGGGTCGAAGATGTGGTGCTGAACCGAACGCCTGTCTACAAGCCCGGGGAGCCGCTACTTGACGCAGGCGAGCGTCTGGTCGAAGTGGCCGAGAACGCCAAGGGCGCAGCCAAAGACGACAGCAAAAAACTTGAATGGCGCGGCACGCCCGAGCAGCCCCGCACCGTGGGGCAGCGGCTGAGCCATGCGCTGGTGCACGGCATCACCGACTTCATCACGGTGGACACCGAGGAGGCTTACCAAGTCGTACTGGCCCAAGGCGGCAGACCGTTGCATGTGATCGAAGGCCCGTTGATGGACGGCATGAACGTGGTGGGCGACTTGTTTGGTCAGGGCAAGATGTTTTTGCCCCAGGTAGTCAAAAGTGCGCGGGTGATGAAGCAGGCTGTGGCCCATCTGCTGCCCTACATCGAGGAGGAGAAAAAACAGCAGTTCGCGGCGGGTGAAGATGTCAAAGCCAAGGGAAAAATCATCATTGCCACGGTGAAAGGCGATGTGCATGACATTGGCAAGAACATCGTCACCGTGGTGCTTCAGTGCAACAACTTCGACGTGGTGAATATGGGCGTGATGGTGCCCTGCCACGAAATTCTGGCGCGCGCCAAGGTGGAAGGGGCCGACATCGTGGGCCTTTCCGGCTTGATCACACCCAGTCTGGAAGAGATGCAATACGTGGCGGCCGAAATGCAGAAAGACGACCATTTCCGCATCAAGAAAATTCCACTGATGATTGGCGGTGCCACCACCAGCCGGGTGCAC
>JAYUXO010000400.1:0-7215 GCA_043753505.1 Comamonadaceae bacterium | reverse complement strand
CGCGGGGTGCGCGCGAGAACTGGTTAGGCGGCGTGCCGTGCAGCCAGATGCCGCTACCGGTTTTACCGCGCCGCAGGTCAAAAGGGTTAGGGTAGTTGATGGGCAGGGCACCGGCACCGTAGAAATCTTTCAGCGACTTGGGATCCAGGTTGCTGGTGACAAAGTACACGCCCAACGGCGTACGCAAATCGCCCTCTGTGGACTTTTCCACACCTGTTTTGCCCAGGGAAATGTAGTAGTCGGCAATCAGGCTCAACACGCCGCCCTTGTTTTCAAACAGGTACAGACGTGAGCGGGAGGCATCCACGGCAATAGCGTGCCGGTTACGCACTGACAACGATACGAATGCCGCCGGTATGGTGCCTGCAACGGGTCGTTCCCGCAGCGCTTTGAGGCGTTGTTGCGATTCATCACGCAAATCTGCCAACACGCTGGCACCGTCTTGCGCAGCAGCGTCTGGCACATCGCCCAATCGGCGCACGGGTCGGGTTTGAGCTGACAGCAAATCACCCAACACCAGTTGGGCCAGCTGGAAGTTCGGATGGTCACGCACCAAAGCCTCAGCCAGTGTTAACGCCTGGCGACTTTTGCCTTGGCCTATCAGTTGGTAAATGGCAATCAGGCGGACCTCACCCTGATCCGATGCCGCCTTCACCATGGCCGCTGGTTGCTTGACTATTTTTGGCTTGTTTTTTCGTTGGGGTGGGTTGGACGCCGCGGCGGGAAGCGCCAGGCAACACGCGACGGCCCAAACCAACAGCGTTAACAACAGACGTGTACGGTGTGTCACCAGAAAAATCTCAGTAGCCAGACGCCGCCTGGCTTGAAGCGGCAAGCCCGCCAAACGCTGCATCACGCGCCGGTAGATTCCCGGACGATGACCCAGCGGTCACCCGCGCGCACCAGTTCCAGCGTTTTACGGCTGTTCACGTTCAGGTTGTCTGCGCTGTAGTCTTGCTTGAACTTGGCAACCGCTTTGGTGCCGGTGACGTTGACGGTCAAGTCCGTCAGCTTCACATTGATGCGTGACTTGCCCGTGATGCGGGCTCGGCGGTCGTCTTCCCACGCTTTGCGGGCCTGGCTGCCAGGGGGATCGAAGTCACGCCCATAGGCAGCCAGGTAGCCGCTCATGTCTTTGGATGACCATGCTGCAGCCCAGGTGCGAACGGCAGATTCCACGTCTTTGTCGCTGGCGCTGCTGGTGCCGGGGTAGGGTGCTGCTGGCGCACTCGATGGCGAGGCCGTCGCGGCGGCCGGTGGAGCGACCGGCGTGGTGGCGGTTTTCGTGGGCGTAGAAACAGCGGGGGTGGTCGCTACAGGCGCAGGCGCTGGTGACGGCGCTGCTGCCACGGCAGCCGCAGTCGGACGCTGGCCTTTGGCATCCGGCGCGAATATGCTGCGAATCAATCCGAGTTTAGGCGGCACGCCGACGTTACCGCCATCCAGCTGTAGAGCCTTGCTGTATGCCTGGCTGGCCAGCTTGGCATAGACATCGCCCAGGTTTTCGTGAGCCGTAGCGTAGCTGGGATTGGTGCGGATGGCCATTTCCAGCGCCGCGCGGGCCTTGTCGAACTGGCTTTGCCCAGCATATAAAACAGCCAGGTTGTTATAGGGCTCTGGCAGCTCCGGATAGTCTTCGGTCAGCTTGCTGAAGGTGGCAATGGCGTCTTGGGGCTTGGCGGCTTCGGTTTGAATCACGCCCTTTAAAAAGCGCATTTGTGCATCACGCGGTTTGGCTGCCAGAAATTGATCAGCGCGACCTATGGCTTCGGCGAACTTGCCAGCTCGCAGCAACTGGTTCACATCGCTGTAGTCGTCAGCATGCGCCATGCCAGACCAAAACAAAGCAACGAGTGCAAATAAACGAACTGCGTGGTTGCTTGGGACGGTTTTGACAAAAGGGGGCTTGGAGGCAAACAACATGAAGAAACCTTGTGAAATTTCGCACCTCAATCTGGATGCTATAACGTTTATTTTGGGAGCGACACGCGGCTGACGACCGCTTTATACTGCCTGTAATTGTAGCGGGAGGGTTGTTCGAACTCCGACGCCCGCAAGCCCCACTTCAAACCCCACTGACCTCACGCGCTCCGCGAAACCTCCGCAGACCAGCGTCCTGTTTAATTCCAATGAGCCTTCGCATCTACAACACGCTGTCGCGTGAACTGGAAGACTTTTCCCCCATTGAAGCCGACCATGTGCGTATGTATGTGTGTGGCATCACGGTGTATGACTTATGCCATGTCGGTCATGCACGCTTCAGCGTCGCTTTTGACGTGGTGCAGCGCTGGTTGAAAACTCGTGGCTGGCACGTGACGTATGTGAGAAACATCACCGACATTGACGACAAAATCATTCGCCGTGCCGTGGAAAATGGTGAGTCGGTGCGTGGCTTGACAAGCCGCATGGTCGACCAAATGCACCAGGACTTTGACGCGTTGGGCATAGAGCGTCCCACGCACGAACCGCGTGCGACGGATTACGTGCCACAGATGCTCGCAATCGTGGGCCAACTGGAGCAAAAGGGGTTGGCGTATCGGACGGCAGGTGGTGATGTGAACTATGCGGTGCGCAAGTTCCCGGGATACGGCAAGTTGTCTGGCAAATCGCTTGACGAGTTGCACGCCGGGCAGCGGGTCGCAGTGCTGGACGGCAAAGAAGATCCGCTGGACTTTGTGCTGTGGAAATCAGCCAAAGACAGCGAGCCCGACGATGCCAAGTGGCCCAGCGCGTACGGGCAAGGTCGCCCCGGATGGCATATCGAATGCTCAGCCATGTGCAACGCTTTGCTGGGCGACACTTTTGACATTCACGGAGGCGGCGCTGACTTGCAGTTTCCGCACCATGAAAATGAAATTGCCCAGAGCGAAGGAGCCAACGGTGTGCCCCTGTCCAAGGTCTGGATGCACAACGGCTTTGTGAACACTGACAACGAGAAGATGTCCAAGAGCCTGGGCAATTTTTTCACCATCCGCGAGGTGTTAAAAAAGTTCGATCCTGAAACCGTTCGGTTTTTCCTGGTGCGCAGCCATTACCGAAGCGACATCAACTACAGCGACGCGAACTTGACGGACGCCCGCAGCGCGCTCAAACGTTTGTACACCGCTCTCGCAAACGCTCCTGATTTGGTAGCTGCTCCAGCAGTACCCATCAACTGGAGCAACCCCTTTGCTAT
This sequence comes from Comamonadaceae bacterium, assembly GCA_043753505.1. Lineage (GTDB taxonomy): Bacteria > Pseudomonadota > Gammaproteobacteria > Burkholderiales > Burkholderiaceae_C > JAAFIW01. The sequence goes on along the minus strand of JAYUXO010000400.1, from coordinate 4,040 downwards.
TCGTTTCAAGGCTGCGATGGACAACGATTTTGCGACGCCCGAGGCCGTCGCTGTACTCTTTGACGTTGCTGCAGAAGCCAATCGAAACCAGTCACATGAACTGGCGGGACTGCTCAAAGCCCTGGGTGGGTGTTTGGGGCTGTTGCAAGGCGATCCTAAAGCCTTCATGCAAGCGGGCGCGGACGTGGATGCATCGTCGATTGAAGGTTTGATTGCCCAGCGTGCGGCCGCCAAGAAAGCCCGCGACTTCGCTGGTGCAGACGCGATCCGTAGCCAACTGCTGGCGCAAGGCGTCGCGTTGAAAGACTCTCCCACCGGTACCACATGGGAAGCTGCACCGTGACCGGGCCGCTCATGCTCAGCATCCCGTCCTACTGGGACGAAGCCTGCAAGCACCTGGCCAAAAAAGACCGGGTGATGAAGCGGCTGATTCCGCAATTCGGCGATGCCTGTCTGCAGTCGCGTGGCGACCCCTTCACCACGTTGGCGCGGAGCATTGTGGGTCAGCAGATATCAGTGAAGGCAGCGCAAAGCGTGTGGGATCGCTTCGCGGTGTTGCCGCGAAAGATGACGGCATCGTCAGTTCTCAAGCTGAAGGTGGACGACATGCGTGCAGCAGGATTGTCGGCGCGCAAGATCGAGTATCTGGTCGATCTTGCGCTGCACTTTGATTCTCAAGCCATACAGGCCGATGACTGGGTCGCGATGGACGACGATGCCGTCATAGCCCAGTTAGTAGCCATTCGAGGCATTGGCCGCTGGACTGCGGAAATGTTCCTGATTTTTCACCTGATGCGCCCTAACGTGCTGCCTCTGGATGACGTGGGCTTGATCAACGGCATCAGTGCCAACTACTTTTCGGGCGACCCGGTTAGCCGCAGTGATGCGCGGGAAGTGGCTGCCGCCTGGGCACCTTTTTGCAGCGTGGCCACTTGGTATATTTGGCGCTCGCTGGAGCCGGTGCCAGTGGCTTACTGATGTGATGAAACGGTAGACAGAGCGTTAACAAGAGGAGCTTTTGTGGCAAAAAAGACCTTTCTGGATTTCGAGCATCCGATTGCGGAGCTGGAGTCCAAAATCGAAGAACTGCGCTACGTGCAGACCGAGTCAGCAGTTGACATTTCGGCCGAGATTGAGCAGCTATCCAAAAAAAGCCAGCAGCTGACACGCGACATTTACAGCGAACTGACCCCCTGGCAAATCACCAAAATCGCCCGCCACCCGGAGCGCCCGTACACGCTGGACTATGTTCACGATTGCTTCACCGATTTTGTGGAGCTGCATGGCGACCGGCACTTTGCCGACGACCTCTCCATCGTGGGCGGCCTGGCGCGCTTCAACGGCACGGCGTGCATGGTGCTGGGTCATCAAAAGGGCCGCGACACTAAAGAGCGCGGCTTGCGCAACTTTGGCATGAGCAAGCCCGAGGGTTACCGCAAGGCGCTGCGCCTGATGAAGACGGCCGAAAAATTTGGCCTGCCGGTGTTCACCTTTGTGGACACGCCGGGTGCCTTCCCCGGCATTGAGGCGGAAGAGCGCGGCCAGTCGGAGGCGATTGGCCGCAACATCTTCGAGATGGCGCAATTGCAAGTGCCCATCATCACCAGCATCATTGGAGAAGGTGGCTCGGGCGGCGCGCTGGCAATTTCGGTGTGTGACCAACTTTTGATGCTGCAATATTCGATTTACTCCGTCATCAGCCCTGAAGGCTGTGCTTCCATTCTCTGGAAAACCAGCGACAAAGCACAGGAAGCGGCTGATGCACTGGGCATCACAGCCCACAGGTTGAAGGCGCTGGGCCTGGTTGACAAAATTGTGACCGAGCCGGTCGGCGGCGCACACCGCGACCACAAGCAGATGGCAGCTTTCTTGAAACGCGCTCTGGGTGATGCGTGGCGACAGCTGGCCGACTTGAAGCCTAAAGAACTTCAAGACCGACGCTACGCGCGGCTGCAGAGTTACGGGCGGTTTACGGATACCAAGGCGGACAGCCGGTAGGGTTTGTATGGCTATCGCAAAAGTTGTCTTTAAAACCACCCTGCATGAGCAGCCCAGTGATCTGGCTTACTGGTTGTCCCGACCCATCACTGAGCGGTTTGCAGCGCTGGAATTTTTACGTAAACAGGTGATTGATGGCCTCCCAGTTGCTGAACAAAGACTTCAAAGAGTTTGCCGAGTTACTCAACGCGAACGCAGTTGAGTATTTGGTCGTCGGTGGCTATGCGCTGGTGGCGCATGGCCATCCGCGTTACACGGGAGACATTGATTTTTGGGTTCACCAAACGCCTGACAACATTGACAGGCTGGTGACTACATTGACCGAGTTTGGCTTCTCGTCGCTGGGTTTATCCGCTGAGGATTTCTTGAAGCCCGACGCGATCGTTCAAATGGGTTATCCACCCGCCCGCATCGATTTGATGGTGTCAATTTCAGGCGTGACGTTCGAGCACGCCTACGCTGGCCGCATCACCGTGACGCTGGATGGCGTGGCCTTGAATTTCATCAGTCGCGAGGATTTTTTGCATAACAAGCGCACTGTGGGACGTTTTAAAGATCTCAGTGACGCCGAAGCGCTGGATCCCCGGCCACGTGATTGAGCTGTGTCAGTTAGATCCCTCGGGTCTTCACCCACCGCTAGCCGTCGCCTACAGCGGCGGTGCTGATTCCACAGCCCTGCTTTTGCTATGCGCCCAGCAGTTCCCCGGTCAGGTGCATGCCATTCATATTCACCATGGTCTCCAGGCCGCAGCGGATGACTTTGCGGCGCATGCGCAGACGTTTTGCGTGGGCCTGAATGTTCCTTTGCACACGGTGCACGCCAACGCTAAAAACGCACAGGGTCAAAGTCCCGAAGACGCTGCGCGACGCGCAAGGTATGCGGCCTTGTCGGCCACCGTTCATGAGCTCAATAAGGCTTCAACCCTTGTAGATATTGCTCAAACAGCTATTAAAACAATAGCAATTGCGCAGCATGCTGACGACCAGGTTGAAACCCTGTTGCTGGCGCTCAGCCGCGGCGCAGGGCTGCCGGGTCTGTCGGCCATGTCGCAAACCTGGCAGCGTGATGGTCTGAACTTTGCACGGCCCTTGTTGGCCGTGCCCGCCCCTGACATTCGTCAGTGGCTGACCGGGCAGGGGCTGCGGGCACGCCACCCGGGCAGTGCCAATATCGGCCAGGGCTGGGTGGAAGACCCCACCAACACCGACACACAGTTCACCCGCAACCGCATTCGCCACAGCTTGCTACCTGCTTTGCAAGCGGCGTTCCCGCAGTTTCGCGAAACCTTTGCCCGCAGTGCCCGACACGCTGCACAGGCCCAGGCGTTGCTGGACGATGTTGCCGCCACGGATCTTTTGCTGACGGGCCAGCCGCCCGACATCGCAGCCTTACAACAACTGACGTCGGCGCGGCAGGTCAATGCGGTTCGCGCCTGGCTGCGCAGCGCACACGGAACGTCACCCAGTGCTGCGCAACTGGCGCAATTGCTGAGGCAGGTAGCCGCATGCACCACGCGTGGTCACCACATTCACCTCAAAGTGGGTGCCGGTTTAGTGCAGCGTCAAGGTAGAGTTTTGCAGTACAGCGCGGTTTTATAATCGCGGGTTTTGTCCGTTCGGGCCTCACCTGGGGCGCAACCACACTGCAGCGTTTGCTGCTTTTTTACTTTTTTCATGGCATTGATCGTTCATAAATACGGCGGCACATCGATGGGTTCTACCCAGCGCATTGCTCAAGTCGCCAAGCGCGTGGTCAAGTGGGCTCGCGCGGGTCATCAAATGGTGGTGGTGCCCAGCGCCATGAGTGGCGAGACCAATCGCCTGCTCGGGTTGGCCAAAGAGTTATCGCCCACCAATCACAGCGACGCACTGTCCCGCGAACTGGATGCGCTTGCCGCGACCGGCGAGCAGGCGTCTTCAGCGTTGCTGGCGATTGCCTTGCAGGCCGAGGGTGTACCGTCCGTCAGCTACGCGGGCTGGCAGGTGCCGATTCGCACCAACAGCGCGTTCACCAAAGCCCGCATCGAGTCGATTGATGATGC
>JAYUXO010000399.1:0-2915 GCA_043753505.1 Comamonadaceae bacterium | reverse complement strand
CTTTGGTCGCAGGCAGGAACCGGGTGCCAAGCCCTGCAACAGGAAAAACAGCTTTTTTGATAAGAATTGGTTGCATATGTGTTTAATTGTTCATCCCTGAACAAGGATGCCCAATTTAGAGTGCGAAGTTATAAACATTTTCCATGCCGACTTTGCGACAGTCTGTAGTCCTGTGACGGATAACATGGTTAAAACTAGATAGGCATAGGATAGCAAGGGTGGAAGTTTTATTACTCGAAACGCTCGCGCCTGGCGCCATGTCGTGGCTTGAAGCCCGGCACGAGGCGGTGTATTACCCCCAGCTGGCAGATGACCTGCCGACCCTGCGCAAAGCGATCTACAAGACAGAAGCGTTGTTGCTGCCGCGCAAGCTGGTGGTTACGCAGGATTTCTTGGAGTGTGGCCCTCGCCTGAAGGCCATTGCGCGTCTGCACGAAGGCAGCGACAACACCGATACCGAAGCCTGCCGCGAACGAATGGTGCGGGTCATTCAATGCGCCACCGCCAATGTGCGATCCAATGCCGAGTACCTGTTGGGGGGCTTGCTGGCCCTGTACCGTCGTGGAATCGTCTCGTCGCTACAGGGCATACGGCATGCCGAAATCCGGCAGGGGCGCGAGCTCAATGGCAGCGTGGTGGGCATTTTGGGTCTGTCGCCCAGCGCCCACGCACTGGCTATTTTGTTGCAGGCCGTCGGCGCCCGGCTCATTGGTTATGACCCGGCCGTGCACCGTAGCGCACCGCTGTTCAAACGTCTGGAAATTGAACCGGTGAGTCTGGTTGACCTGATGAGCCAGTCGGACGCTGTGTCAATGCAAATGGTGCATGCCTCGCGTTACGAGCGGTTCGTGAATGCCAACGTACTGGAGCATTGCAAACCTGGGCAAATCTGGGTGAGCACCAGTCGCTCCCGCCTGTTTGATGTTGACGCTTTGGCACAGGCACTGACGGATGGGCGCATCGAGTCTTGCCTGCTGGATGGCGCGGAGGCGGGTTTTGCGTCTCAGGGGTCACCGCTACACGGCGTGAGCAACCTGTTTTTGACCCCACGTCTGGGCTCCAACACCCGCGAGGCTCATTTGCGAGCCAGTTGGTACGTGGCGCACCGCATTCATGAGAGCCTGACCTTGCCACGCGCCAGTACGCTGGACTCCAGCATCAGCGCACCCATGCCATTGGGTGATGCCAGCAGAAAGTAATCAGCCCGTTGGCGTTTGTCCCAGCCGGGCAAGTTGATCCTGTAGTTTGACCAACGCCGCCGCGAAGTCGGCCATCCGTTGATTTTCCTGGGCGATGACGGCTGGCGGTGCTTTGGCAACGAAGGCCTGATTGGCTAATTTGGCTGTGGCCTTCGCAAGCTCAGCTTCGAGGCGGGTAGCTTCTTTGCCCAAACGCAGTTTTTCTGCGGTCACGTCAATCTGCATGTGCAGGCAAATGCGCGCTTGACCCACCACGGCCACAGGTGACGCCTGCGCAGCGGCAGACCAGGCGGTCGCGTCGTCAAACAGCTTGACCTCACTGAGCTTGGCCAGAGCTTGCAACACTGGCGCAGCCTGCTTCATGAATGCCGTGTCGCCCACACCGTATAGCGGCAGTCGTGTGGCGGGCGACACATTCATCTCGCCGCGCAGGTTTCGGCAAGCGTCCACCAGGGTTTTAAGTTTGGCCACGTAAGCCATGGCTGCGTCGTCTATCTTGTTCGGCTGCGCCTGCGGATAACGGGCAATGCTGATCGATTCGCCTGGAATGCCTGCAACCGGAGCGACCTCTTGCCACAGCGATTCGGTGATGAACGGAACCACCGGGTGGGCGAGGCGCAAAACAGCTTCGAGCGTGCGGATCAGGGTGCGGCGCGTGGCGCGCTGCTGCGACGCGATGCCGGCCTGAATCTGTACCTTGGCAATTTCCAGATACCAGTCGCAGAACTCGTTCCAGACAAAGTCATAAATCGCGTTGGCCACATTGTCCAGCCGATAGTCGGCAAAACCTTTGGCCACGTCAGCCTCGGTTTTTTGCAGGATGGACGAAATCCAGCGGTCAGCCTGGCTGAATTGCATGTAGTTGTGAAATGGGCCTGCTTCTTCGACGACCTGGCCCGCAGCGTCGAATGACGGCGCTTTGCATTGCTCCTTCGTGTGCTCAGCCAGGCCGCAGTCGTAGCCCTCGCAGTTCATCAGCACAAAGCGGCTGGCGTTCCACAGTTTGTTGCAAAAGTTGCGGTAGCCCTCGCAGCGCTTGCTGTCAAAGTTAATGCTGCGGCCCTGGCTGGCCATGGCTGCAAAAGTGAAACGAAGGGCGTCAGCGCCATAAGCGGGAATACCTTGCGGAAACTCCTTCTCGGTGTTTTTACGTACGGCGGGTGCGGTTTCGGGTTTGCGCAAACCGGTGGTGCGTTTGTCCAGCAACGTTTCCAGGTCAATGCCGTCGATCAAGTCCACAGGGTCCAGCACATTGCCTTCGGACTTGCTCATTTTCTTGCCCTGGGCGTCGCGCACCAGGCCGTGGATGTACACGTCTTTGAACGGCACCCGGCCTGTGAAGTGCTGGGTCATCATGATCATGCGGGCGACCCAAAAAAAGATGATGTCGTAGCCGGTGACCAGGGTGGTGCTGGGCAGGTAGAGGTTGTAGTCCGATGTGCGATGGCTGTCAGCCTGTGGCCACCCCATCGTTGAAAACGGCACCAGTGCCGACGAGTACCAGGTGTCCAGCACGTCGTCATCACGTCGCAGGGTTTTGCCCGGTGCCTGGGCCTGTGCATCGGCCTCGTTGCGGGCCACGTACACCGCGCCGTCTTCGTCGTACCAGGCGGGTATCTGGTGGCCCCACCAGAGCTGGCGGCTGATGCACCAGTCCTGGATGTTGTTCATCCACTGGTTATAGGTGTTCACCCAGTTCTCGGGGACAAAGCGTAC
>JAYUXO010000398.1:0-2921 GCA_043753505.1 Comamonadaceae bacterium | reverse complement strand
CGCACCAAATGGCCCTGGTGCTTTTCCAGTTTGGCTTCGAATCGCTCAAACAGGGTGAACGCATCGGCTGTTGCGCCTGCAAAACCGGCCAGCACCCGGTCATGGTGCAATTTGCGCACTTTGCGTGCGGTGGCCTTGATCACGATGTTGCCAAGGGTTACCTGTCCGTCTCCGCCGATGGCAACGTCCCATCCATCGGCAGTTTGACGCCGCACGCTCAGGATGGTGGTGCCGTGAAAGGGTTCCATAAAACTTTTGATGAGGGGCAAACCGGAATATCAACGATGCGTGCGAACGCATCGACCTGCGCATCAGTCTTTTCGATGCAAAACGCGCGCGTGCTCGCTGACGCCAATGACGTTGAAGAACGCACCCACCAGTCGATGCACCTCAACAAACTGCACCAAACGCCCTTCGGCCTGGCGCTCGGACGCCCAGTTCAACAGACTGCCTGCAGCAGAAAAATCGATGCGGACCAGCCGTGCGCACGAGATCACCATCAGGTCAGCCCCCAACAGTCTCTGGTCCAGGGTTTCCAGCGCTTCGGTGGCGTCCCCCATGATCTGACCAGCCAGTTCCACAGACGACATACGGTGCGATGAGTTGCCTGGACTCTTGCTGTCGGAGTAGCCGCTCATGCCGCCAGTTGAAGAATCGCGGTAAGCGTCACTAATGATGGTGTGGCCGGCTTCATAGGTACCATCCAGCATCAAGGGTTTGTATTCGCAACGCGAGCTGTCCCATGACGGTGGCGAGACTTCGTAAGTCACGCAGTAATCGAGTGCGACCAGCTCAAACTCATCCGGACGGTGCATCACACGCAAAACTTCCATGCGCAGATTCCACCACGCGGGTTTGACGCTCTTGTCTCCCGACGGCGTAGCGGACTTGAGCACTTGCTCCAGCTTGTCACTGCCGATAAAGCGCAGTTGCACAGGTTGGGTGGCCCATGAGGTAAAAAGCCGGGTCAGTGGCTCCAGCGCGGCATCGTCAATCGTGTTGAGCTTGGCCCAACTCAGGCGCCAAGGCGGCGTGGCCTTGGTCAGGGCGAGCGTGAGGGCCACGACGCTCTGGGTGCCAATGTGCGACGGGCAAGTCCAATCAGGGTTCACGGAAGCATGTGCCAAAGCTGGAGCGACCATGCGGCCCACTGCATCGGGTAGTGATATCCATTGCGGTGCCGAGCGGCCAAAGCGGCCTGCGAAGTCGATGGCAGCGTTTTCAAAGCGATCTTGCTTACCCGTCGCACGGTACAAATCAAACAGCGTTAACCATGTTTCTTCATGGCTGAGCCGGGAGCCTTGCGGGCCCAGCACCTCCAGCAAACCGGCCTCTGCGCCCTCATCATCACCGTTGGCGAACCGGATCGCCGCCTCCTCCAGCTCGGGATCGTGCGCAATCTCGTCTACATCGATGGCGAACAATTTGGAATTGGAGAACCCCGAAGCCGTGTCCTGGTTAGCAATCGGATTGCTGTTCATGGCTGACCGGTTGGCTTGCGTCAGCGCCGAAGGTTGCGTGGGCGCCTCGGCCCGCGCTTTGGCCGCGGGCGAAAGCTCAATGGGGCCCTGCTGAACCGGCTGCACGGGCATGGTGATGCCGGGTGCCAGAACAGGGCGAGAATCTCGCGATTCGCCTGATCCCACCGCAGACACGCCGGGGGGACCCTCTGCACTGCGCAACGGCGCCGGTTCCGTGGGGTTGTAGGCCACCTTGCTCGGCGCATCCACTTGTGGCTGCGCCGAGTCGCCCGGCATATTGCTGTCAACCACCGAGGGGGTGAAGGAATTCGGACGCACTGCGGAGTCGGCTTGCTTGGTCTTCCACCACTGCATGGACATCTGCGCTTCGATCTCGTCAATTTTCTTCAGTGTCATTGCCCGGTCATCGGGCTTGGAAGGCATGGAACTCTGGAAAAAAGAAGGGCGTCCGCCGGGGTCGTGGCCCGCCATCACTTCACTACGGCGCATCTTGCGCAACATGTCGAACTCACGCTTGCGGACAAAGTCATTGCGCCGCTTACGCTCAATCATTTCCTTGAGCATTTGCTTGCTGTAGCTGCTCTCGCGGTCACTTTCCTGCTGATCCAGATCACCCCAGTTGGTGGTCGGGTTGCGAACAAACTTTACAACTTTGGATAGCAAGCCGGCGTTTTCGTCTTTGGACATATCGACCTTAAAAGCCCGCAAGGCGGCTGCACTGAGACGGCCTGCTGCTCCAGCATGAACCGCATGCCGAGCGCAAAGCCATAACAACCAGACGCGGTATCAAGTGTCAATCCCCAAACATTTTTTGCTTGAGTTCACGACGCTGCTGTGCTTCGAGCGACAAAGTGGCTGTGGGACGCGCGAGCAATCTGCCCACCCCGATCGGTTCGCCAGTTTCGTCGCAATAACCATAGTCATTGGCATCGATCCGCCCAATTGATTGCTCGATTTTCTTCAGTAGCTTGCGCTCCCGGTCGCGTGTGCGTAACTCCAGGGCATGTTCCTCTTCGATGGTAGCGCGATCGGCAGGGTCCGGCACAATGACGGTGTCTTCACGCAGGTGCTCGGTGGTCTGGTCTGCGCTGTTCAAAATACCCAGCTTCAGCGCCACCAGCTTCAAGCGGAAAAACGCCATCTGCTTGTCATTCATGTACTCCGCATCGGACATCGACAACACTTCTTCATCCGTCAACTGCTCGGCTGATTTGGTTTTCCAGTTGTTGGCCAGCTTGGGGTCTTTTTTAGCTGCTGTGTAGATCACCGGTGCCGGCACAGCCGACTGGGGCGCCTGCGAGTAACTAGCCTTTGCCGCTGTGGACGCAACCGACTGGGCCATCGACGGAACAGTAATTTGCGCCAGCCGCGCGGATGGCCGCGCCATGCGCGTGGGCACTTGATTGGAGTCGGAGGCAGCAGACACAGGAGTGGCGGGTA
>JAYUXO010000397.1:0-2922 GCA_043753505.1 Comamonadaceae bacterium | reverse complement strand
CACCTCCACCTCGCCTAGATCTTTTAACGCCTCATAAAGTGCCACCAGGCCAGGTGCCTGGAAACCATCGTCATTGGAAACAAGAATTTTCATGGGGTATCCGCAATTTGTAGAGATTGTAGGCAGCGGTCGCTGCAGCGACATCGAAGCCGAGAATGCGCCTCCTATCATTCCGTCAACATTTTTTTGAAGGAATTTCCCATGCATGCCTGGCTCTGCGAAAACCCCACCGGCGTTGACGCGCTGACCTGGAAAGAACTGCCCACACCGCAGCCTGGCAAGGGCGAGGTACTGATCGAGATCAAGGCGGCCAGCCTGAATTTCCCTGATCTGCTGATCGTGCAAAACAAGTACCAGATGAAGCCTGCCCTGCCCTTTGTGCCGGGCTCAGAGTACGCCGGTGTGGTGCAGGCGGCAGGTGAAGGGGTGAGCCACTTGAAGGTGGGGCAAAGCGTAGCCTGCCTGTCGGGTACTGGCGGCTTTGGCACGCATACGCTGGCACCCGCCGCGCTGTGCATGCCCCTGCCACCGGGTTTTGGGCATGTGGATGCGGCGGCTTTCATCATGATTTACGCCACCTCGCACCACGCATTGGTGGACAGGGCTCAACTGAAGGCTGGTGAAACGGTGTTGGTGCTGGGTGCCGCAGGTGGTGTGGGCACGGCGGCCATTCAAATTGCCAAGACTGTAGGTGCCACGGTGATTGCAGCGGCCTCGACCGATGAAAAATGCGCGCTGTGCCAGTCCATTGGCGCAGACGCGACCATCAATTACATCGAACACGGTACGCCGACCGCTTTTCGCGAGGCCGTGAAAGCCGCCACCGGCGGCAAAGGCCCCGACGTGATTTACGACCCGGTGGGTGGCGACTTGGCCGAAAGCGCGTTTCGCTCCATCGCATGGCGAGGCCGCTACCTGGTAGTGGGTTTTGCCAGCGGCCCCATTCCGGCTCTGCCATTCAATCTCATGCTGCTCAAGGGTGCCAGCGTGGTGGGCGTGTTCTGGGGTGATTTTGCCAAGCGTGAACCCAAAGCCAACGCCGCCATGATGGGCGAGTTGGCCCAGTGGTACGGCAGCGGCAAGATCAAACCGGTGATCGACCGGACGATGCCCATGGCCGAGCTGAAAACCGCCTATGCCCACATGGGCTCGCGCGGTGTGATGGGCAAGCTGGTGATGGTGAATTGACTCCCATTTGAAAGGAACAGCCCGCCGGGTCAACCCGCCTCAGCAGCCTGCTACAACAGCTGCCCGCTATAATCCGATGCTCTGCGGTGGCTGTAGCTCAGTTGGTAGAGTCCCAGATTGTGATTCTGGTTGTCGTGGGTTCGAGCCCCATCAGTCACCCCACCAGTTACCCCCCAGGTTGCCTGTTTTCGTTCACGGTTTTTAAACCCTATTCCCACTGCCAGATTGATTCAGCAGTGGGTTTTTTTTGGGCCATTTTCGGACTTCACACCATGGTCATGAATGAATTTGCCGTCCTGAAACCCCTCATCACGACGTTGATCATGCCGCCCGCGGCACCGTTGTTGCTGGCTTTTGCGGGGCTGTGGCTGATGCGCCGCCGCGCTGCACTGGGCCTCTGGACGGTGATGCTTGCCTTGCTGTCATTGTGGCTGCTCAGTTGCCACGCGGTGGCAGTCTGGCTGGCGGCCACGATGCTGCCACAGACGACCCCGCTGACCGTGCCCAATTTAAAAGCCAGCGGCGCGCAAACCATCGTGGTGCTGGGTGGCGGTATTCATGCTGACGCGCCTGAATATGGTGGGCCACAGTTGGCTCCATCGGCCCTGGGGCGCTTGCGCTACGGCGTTCACCTGGCCAGACAAACGGGTTTGCCATTGGCCTTCAGCGGTGGGGAAGGCTGGGCACAGTCAGCGCAGTTTGCGCCCGAATCACACATCGCAGCCGAAACATCACTGCAAGACTTTGGCCTGCGCATGCGCTGGGTGGAAGGCCAGTCGCGCGACACCGAGCAAAACGCACAAATGACAGCCCAACTGTTGAAGCCAGGGCAGCCGGGCGGCGTACGTCGCATCGCTCTGGTGACCGATGCCTGGCACATGCCCCGCTCAACGCTGTACTTTCAGCGGGCGGGCTTCGAGGTGGTGCAGGCACCCACCGGGTTTGTGCGCCCGGTATACGACACGCTACTGGAATGGCTGCCGTCGGCTTATGGGCTCACCCAGTCGCGCCATGTACTGCGCGATTGGGTAGGCTTGCAAATGGCCAGGATCAAAGGCGGTTAGGTTGGCAGAGGTTCCTATAGCACTGGACTTGACGCTCTGGCAGATGCACCGCTACATTACTAACCAATTAGTCATTAACCAGATGCCGCTTTCCAACCTTCTCAACCTGGGCGCCGCCAATGCCGCGCCCCGGCGCGAGCGGCGCAAAGAGGCGCGGCCAGGTGAGTTGTTGGACGCGGCGCTGGATCTATTTGTTGAAAAAGGCTTTGCGGCCACCCGAGCAGAAGAAGTGGCAGCCCGCGCGGGCGTGTCAAAAGGCACCTTGTTTTTGTATTTTCCCAGCAAGGAAGAGCTGTTTAAAGCAGTGGTACGCGAAAGTATTTCAGGCCGTTTCAACGAATGGAATGCCGAGTTTGAAACCTTTGAAGGCACCACAGCAGAAATGCTGCGCTACTGCATGAACACTTGGTGGGAACGCATTGGTGCCACCAAGGCATCAGGCATCACAAAGCTGATGATGAGCGAAGCCGGTAATTTTCCTGAACTTGCTGCTTTTTATCAACAGGAAGTGATGACGCCGGCGCACCAGTTGATTGGCCGCGTGCTGCAGCGCGGGGTGGATCGGGGGGAATTCCGTCAATTGGACTGGACCTACACCATCTTCAGCGTGATTGCGCCGCTGACGTTTCTGGTCATGTGGAAGCATTCGTTCGGGGCCTGTCAGCCGGTG
>JAYUXO010000396.1:0-17742 GCA_043753505.1 Comamonadaceae bacterium | reverse complement strand
GCAACGCGGAGCATTTAGAACGGAAAGGGCGCAAAGGCTTACGCAAAGTGCGCAGAGGAATTCCCTAAACCGTTTTGGAGAGTCTCTTTTTGCGTCCTTTGCGTAAGCCTTTGCGCGCTTTGCGTTCAAAAATCCGATAGTCGTCGCCCGTCATCCCGTCATTGACCCCGAAACGTAAACGCCATCTGCGGCTTGTCCCCGCTAATCAACTCGGCAATAGCTTTGCCTGAGCCCGCACCATGCGTCCAGCCCAGCGTGCCATGGCCGGCGTTGACCCACAGCTTGCGCACCGGGGTCTGGCCGATAAACGGAATATTGGTTGGCGTGGCGGGCCGCAGGCCGCACCAGAAGTTGGGCTGGCCGCCTTGGCTTTCCAGGCGCGTGTCGCACACACCGGGCAAGACCTGCTCTACACGCCGTGCCAGGGCCTGGCAGCGGGCGCGGGCAATCGGGCTGTCAAGCGACAAATCGAATCCACCCAGCTCGATGGTGCCGGCCACGCGAAGGCAATTGCCCAGGCGGCTCATGGCGATTTTCATTTTGTCGTCGATGGTGCTTACGGTGGGTGCTTTGTCAGCGTTGAGGATAGGGAAAGTGGCGCTGTAGCCCTTGCCCGGGTAGATCGGCAAGTCGACACCCACGGTGCGCAGCAGCGGTGCGGTGTACGAGCCGCAAGCGGCCACGATGGCGTCGCCTGTCAGCCGCACGGCCTGGCCGGTGGTGCGGTCGCGCAGGCGCACCGACTCCAGCTCCCCGCCTGCTTTGTGCAGCTGCTCAATGTCGTGGCCATACAGAAACTGCGCGCCTTGCTGGCCACACCGCGCGGCCAGCTGCTCAGTGAACACGCGGGCGTCGCCGCTTTCGTCGCTGGCGGTGTAGGTGCCGCCCACGATCTGGTTAGAAAAGGCCTGAAAGGCTGGTTCGATCTTGAGCAATTCGGCGGTGCTGACCACGCGACGCTGCACGCCGTGCAGTTGCATCAACCGGGCCGCGCCATTGGCCTCTGCAAACGATTCTTCGTCGGAATAAAAGTGGGCAATACCGCGCTCCAGGCGCTGGTACTCAATGCCGGTTTCCCGCACCACATCTTTCAGTGCCGCGTGGCTGTAGGCACCCAGCGCCACCAACTGCGCCACGTTGCGCTCGAAAGCGGCGTCGTTGCACTGGGCTAAAAACTGCAGGCCCCAGCGCCATTGCTGCACGTCAAGTTGTGGACGAAACAACAGCGGCGCATCGTTTTGGAACATCCACTTGAAAGCCTTGAACGGTGCGTGCTTGTTGGCCCAGGGCTCGCAATAACTCACGGAAATTTGCGCCGCATTGGCAAAACTGGTTTCGCGTGCTGCTGCGGGCTGGCGGTCGACCACGATGACGGTGTGGCCGCGTTGCAGCAGGTGCCAGGCGGTGCTGATACCAATGATGCCGGCACCTAAAACAATGACTTTCATGGGTCGTACCTTTAACAAGCGCACAGTGTGAACAAACTTGCCTTGTATTAACAGTGAAATTAAACTCTTAGCCGAAATATCAGCAAACCTAATAGAGCAAATTCATGAGCACCTTTGACCCCGCCGCACTGGAGTGCCTGGCTGCCATCGTGGAAGAAGGTGGTTTTGAGCGTGCGGCGCAGCGCCTGTCCATTACGCAGTCGGCCGTCTCACAGCGGCTGCGAGCGCTGGAAGCGCAGGTGGGCACGGTGCTCATCGTGCGCAGCCGTCCGCTCAAACCCACCAGTGCCGGGCAACTGCTGCTCAAACACACGCGGCAGATGCGTTTGCTGCGTGCCGACCTGGAGCGCGACTTGAAAGAGCTGGCCCCCAGCAGCGCCGGAGGCACACGCGAGGAGGAGCGCATCTCGATTGCGATCAACGCCGACAGCATTGCCACCTGGGCGTTGCCCGCGTTGAACGAATTGGCCTGCCAGGGCCTGCCGCTGGAGATCATCACCGACGACCAGGATTTCACGCAGGAATGGCTGCGCCAGGGCCAGGTGCTGGGCTGCGTGACCACGTTGAAGCAGGCGCTGCGTGGCTGCAAACTGGTGCCTTTGGGTGCAATGGACTATGTGGCGGTGGCCCGGCCTGACTACGCGCAGGCGCGCTGCCCGCAAGGCCTGACACCGTACAACTTTCGCGACCTGCCGTTTGTGGCGTTCAACCGCAAAGACGACATGCAAGGCGAGTTTGTCAGCCAGGCTTTCGGGTTGAAGCGGGTCACGCTCAACCAGTTGTTTGTACCCAGCTCGGAAGGCCAGGTGCGTGCGGTGCTGGCAGGCTGGGGCGTAAGTGTGGTGCCGCATTTGCTGGTGCGTGGGTTGCTGGCCCAAGGCGAATTGGTCAACGTGGCTGGCAAACACATCCTGCCGATTGCCTTGTATTGGCATTGCTGGAATCTGGAGTCGGATGTGCTCAATGCCTTGAGCGATGCCCTCACAGCCGCTGCCCACGCGCAGTTACTACCCGTACAGTAACAACGGGTGGTCGTTCCCCAGTCCAACCGCTAAACTCAAGAGCATGGCTACCACAACCGTTGCAAAAGTCTCTTTCAAAGAGCAAATGCTGCAAGCAAGGGAAGACGCGATCATTCAGACCGTCAACCGACTGCTCAGCGAAAAAGGCTTTGACGCGATGACGGTTGACGAAGTGGCCGCCTCGGTGGGCATTGCCAAAGCCAGCCTGTACAAGCACTTTCCCAGCAAGGAAGACCTGGCCGCTGCCGCCATGGTGAAAGTGATGCAACGAGCCCAGCGCTTCCTGCAAGATGTTGCGCCAGAGCTTGCGCCCATGGCCAAACTCAAAGCCGTGGCCCGCTGGACCATGGAAGTGCAATTGGCCGGCCAGATGCCGTCACTGCCCAGTCAAAACTCCAGCTTGCGCAACACCCTGATGGCCAGCACCGACTACATGGACGGCCTGATGGACGTGAGTGACACCTTGGGCGGCTGGATTGAAGAGGCAAAAACTGCGGGTCTGCTGAACCCGCAACTGCCCGCCATTGCCGTGTTGTACACCTTGTACGCCCGAGCGTGCGACCCCGTGCTGGAGTTTTTGAAGACGGGTGGGCAGCACACCGACGCGCAAATCGTCGATTTGGTGCTGAGCACCTGCTTTGAGGGTCTAAACGCGCGCTAGCCTCTATGGAAACTGCTCAAACAGCTATGTAATGAATAGCGATTTGAATTCTGTGATGCGTGAGGCACGCGGCCTTTATGCACGAACTGCATAGAAAAAATGCGTGTTTGGGCTTGAGACTCTAGGGAAAACCCTTATTCTTATCTTGTCCCCACTTCAGCAGGTTCACCCCTAGCTCCCAATCCGATGTTTTCCGTCTCCAAGCTCCTGTTTTCCTTTGCCTTCTCACAGCGCGCAACCTACGCTGCACCGGCCAGCGCGCTCCCCGAGCCTGCCCGCCGCCTGATGGAAAGCGCAGAAGCCCGGGCAGGCCAGGACCCCAACGAAGCGCAAGAATTGCGCGATGCCGCTCGCGCCTATCTCAGCGTCGTGCGCTGAAGGTAGCACCAGCGACCGCTCGCGTTAAACACCTTGCGCGATCGCTCGCGCAAAGGCCTGTTTGGCCGATGCCGCCACCGCCAGGCGCAGCCAGGCATGGTCACTGCGCTGGTTCTGCCGCCGGTGCCACAGCGCATCCACATGCACCGGCGGCAACTCAAACGGCAGTTCCTGCAACAGCAGGTCATTGGTCATGCCCGTCACCTTGACGAAATGACGCGGTAAAACCGTGAGCAAATCGGAGGCCGCCACCACCCGGCCTGCGGTAAAAAACTGGTTTACCGTTAACACGATGCGCCGCTTGTGACCCAGCGAAGCCAGCGCCTCATCGACAAATCCATAGGCCCGGCCCGAAAAGCTCACCAAAAGGTGGTGCGCCTGGCAAAAGCGTGGCAGTGTGAGTTTGCCTTTTGCCAGCGGATGGCCTTTGCGCATCACACATACATATTCCCCGTCGTACAGCCGCAGGTGCTCAAAAGCCGCCATGCCACCGGCTTGCGCCTGCGCCGTCAAATCTGCCAGCACGGCGGGAAAATAACCTACAGCCAAATCCATTTGCCCGTCGTCCAGCAGCCGTCGGGGATCACGCGTGGTCAGCGGTAGCGTGCGCATGGACACGCCCGGCGCGTCGCGCTCAATGATGGCCACCAGGCCTGGCATCAATTCGGCTGCCGTCGCATCGGCCATGGCCAGCACAAAGGTGTTGTTTGCCTGCGCCGCCACGAAGTCGCCGGGGGAAAAGGACGCTTCCAGCTGACGAAGGGCATCGGCCACCGCTGGCCACAAGGCCAGGGCGCGTGGGGTGGGAACCACGCCATACCCACTGCGCCGCACCAAATCGTCTCCGAGAGCTGCCCGCAGGCGACGCAATGAATTGCTCACGGCAGGTTGCGTCATGGCCAGGTTGCTCGCGGCACGCGTGAGATTGCCCTCACTCATCACCTCGTCAAATACGCGCAGCAGGTTCAGGTCTAGGGTGCGGAAGTTAAATGGAATCATCTTTTTTATGAATGATAGTCATCACAAATCAAAAGTGGCGACATATCAGAGTAAACCCTAATATTGCGCTCACGCAACGGGCAATCACGCCCACCGCGTTTTGGAGAAGGAAAAAATAGTCATGAACACTTTCGTACATATTGAGCATCCTGTGCAGCATGCTGGCGTGTTGCGTGTAGAAAATTTTGCGGCTTTTGTCCTTGGCGTCAAGCAACACATTGCCGCCTGGAGAAGTACCCGCAAGCAAGCAGCGCAAGATCAGCAAATGTGGGACATCGCACTGACCGATGCCCGCGTAATGGCTGATTTGAGCCGTGCCATGACGGCGGATGCGCAGCGCGATGTGCGAGGCTATTACTGAGCCTTGCACGATGCCAGGCTTGAACCGCTAAGCGATAATCAAAAAAAAGCCACTGAAATCCAGTGGCTTTTTCGTTGGGCATTCTCAACGCCCACTGCGCGACGACATCTTCACTTGCTGGCCGTCGTGGGTGTGCCAGCAGCCACCGTGGCATCTGCGGTCGCAGCCCGCTGGGGCTCGGCGAATTTACCGCCGGCAGCATTTGCCAAATAGACCACCGCGCGACCAATTTCCGCATCCTCAAAATCACCGCCCCCTTGTGCTCCCATAGCGCCTTTGCCTTTCAAAGCCGAATTCAGCAACGCGTCGTAACCTGTCTTTACACGAGCCGACCAACCCGCCACATCGCCCAACTTTGGCGCACCGGCCAGACCGGCGGCATGGCAGGCAGCGCACTGCGCTGTGTAGACCTCCAACCCTGCCTTCAACTCACGGTTGGCATCGCGAATCTCCACCATGCCCACCTTTTGAATGCGTGCCGCCACGGCCTTGTCGCGCGACTCCTGGGTCATGCCGCCCAACGCCATGCTGCCCGCGTCACTTGACCCGGCCGGCTTGGCATCCGAAACGACGTAGTACACCAACGCAATGATGGCGAAAATTGGCACAATAAAAGAAAACAGCACCGCCAACAGCAATTGTTTGGGATTTTTGATGGGGCCGGTGTGGGCTTCTTCGTGACCGGTGGGGCGGTTGTCGCTCATGGCATTTCCTGTCGGTAAGTCGGTGTGGCTGCGGTGTTGGCAAAGGCGCCAAGGTCAACGCCAAACAGCACCAGATTATAGAAGCGCAGCCCATGGGGGATAATGCAGCCGGTACGAAACAGCAGCGGCTGTAGCTCAGTGGATAGAGTATTGGCCTCCGAAGCCAAGGGTCGTGGGTTCGATCCCCGCCAGCCGCACCACCACCTAATTCAAGCAACCACAAATCGGTCAGTGATTTGTACGCCCGACAAAGCTCTTGCACGCCGCCGTCAATGCGGCCGGTGGCTTACCAAAAATCGTTCCAGTTGCCGCATGCGCAGTTGCTTTGCTAGCCAGAGAATATTTTTTAGCTCGCCGACTTCATAAAAAACCCTATGAAACTGACCCACTTCCCCCGCATCCGCATCACCCACGGCCCCACGCCCCTGGAATTCATGCCCCGACTGACCGAGGCATTGGGCGGCCCTAACCTGTACATCAAGCGCGACGATTGCACAGGTCTGGCCACGGGGGGCAACAAAACCCGCAAGCTGGAGTTTTTGATGGCTGATGCCTTGCAGCAGCAGTCCGACACCATCATCACCCAGGGTGCCACCCAATCCAACCACGCGCGCCAGACGGTGGCCATCGCCTCCAAGATGGGCATGAAGTGCGAGATTCTTCTGGAAGACCGCACCGGCTCCACGCTGGCCGAGTACAAACAGTCGGGCAACGTGTTTCTGGATCATTTGTACGGTGCAAACGTGCGGGAGCTACCCGGCGGCACCGACATGAATGCTGCTATGGCCAAAGTGGCTGATGAGTTGCGTGCCGCAGGCCGCAAGCCCTACATCATTCCTGGCGGCGGCTCGAATGCGATTGGTGCGCTGGGGTATGTGGTGTGTGCGCTGGAACTGATAGACCAGTTCACTACCCAGGGGCTGGATGTGCATTGCGTGGTGCATGCCACGGGCAGCGCGGGCACACAGGCTGGCCTGGTGGCGGGCTTTGAAGGCACGCGCAGCCAGATTCCAGTGCTGGGCATTGGTGTGCGCGCGGCCAAAGAAACGCAGGAGACCAGTGTGTTCAATCTGGCGGGCAAAACCTGCGAATTGCTGGGCGTGCCGGGTGCTGTATCGCGCGCCAGCGTCATGGCCAACTGTGACTATGTCGGCGCTGGTTACGGCGTACCCACACCCGGCATGGTGGAAGCGGTGACGATGCTGGCCCGACTGGAAGGCATCCTGCTCGACCCGGTGTACTCCGGCAAAGGCATGGCAGGCCTGATTGACTTGTGCCGCAAAGTGCATTTCAAGAAAGGCCAGAACATCGTGTTTGTGCACACCGGCGGCGCTGTGGCGTTGTACGGTTACATGCAGACTTTCAAAAATCTGCTGCCCAATTAATTGGCTTGCCGCGCCGTGTCTACCGTGCAAGCGCTCAACGCCAACGCGATGGTCGGTGTTCTGGGCGGCATGGGCCCGCTGGCCACTGCCGACTTTTTCAACAAAGTCATTGCGGCTACCCATGCCACCAGCGATGCAGGCCATGTGCCCTTGCTCATCTCTTCCGACCCGCGCATCCCCAGCCGACCGGCTGCCATCTTGCATGGCGGGCTGTCGCCGTTGCCCGCGCTGCTGGCAGCGCGTGACCGGCTGATCGCTGCTGGCGCTGTGGCCCTGGTAATGCCTTGCAACACCGCGCACCACTGGCATGCGCAGTTACAAGCGGGTTGCGACGTGCCATTCTTGAGCATCGTTGACGCTGCCTGCCAGGAGGTGGTGCAACAGGTCGCCCGCGGTGCCCCGGTGGGCATCATTGCCACGCGCGCCACGCTGGCAGCCAGGCTGTTTGACGTGCAGCTGACCCGGCTGGGCTATGTGCCGCTGCTGCCCGACGATCCAGGCCTGCAAGACACGGTGCTAGCAGCCATTGAGGGCGTGAAGGCTGGTCGGGTAACCCAAAACGGGCAACCACTGGAGCATGCGGTGCAGATGTTGCTTGATCGCGGTGCGGCGCGGGTGATCCTGGCCTGCACGGAGGTGCCGCTAGCGCTGGATGCCATTCAATCGCTCCTGCGGGTGCAGTGCGTAGACACTACCGCAGCGCTGGCACGCGCTTGTGTGGATTGGTGGCAAGGGCAAATGCGGTAGGGAACATTTTCCGGCAGGGTTTTACCGGGGTTCGCTGGCTGTTGAAAGAGTGGCCCTTGCCGCTACCGCAAAACTCGCGGTATCGTCTTATTTCCCGTTCACTGATTTACCGGAGACACGCTCATGGCCCGCATTGATAAACCCACCTCTGATTCGCCAACGTTCAACATGGACAACCACTGGTTGCCCTTCACGCCCAACCGCCATTTCAGGCAAGACCCGCGCGTGTTTGTGGCGGCTGATGGCATGCACTTCACCACGCACGACGGCAAAAAGGTGTTGGACGGCATTTCCAGCCTGTGGTGCGTGGGTGCGGGACACAACCGCAAGCCGATCAACGAAGCCATCAAGACCCAGCTGGACACGCTGGACTACGCCACGGCTTTTCAGGCCAGCAACGACAAGGCCTTTATCGCTGCCGAGATGATTGCCAACATGGCACCCGGCGACTTGAACAAGGTACTGTTTTGTAACTCGGGCTCTGAGGCGGCAGACACCTCCATGAAGGTGGCGCTGGCCTACCACCGCGCGCGTGGTGAAGGCCACCGCAACATGTTCATCGGCCGCGAGCGCGGCTACCACGGCGTGGGTTTTGGGGGCATGAGCGTGGGCGGCATTCCGGCCAACCGCAAGGTGTACGGCACCAGCTTGTTGCCGCGCGTGGACCACATGCGCTTCATCCATGACCCCCTGCACCCTGAACATGCTGATCACGCCTACATTCATAACCAGCAACCCATATGGCAGGAAGACCTCTTGCTGGAGCTGGAAAATCGCATCCTGCCGCTGCACGATCCCAGCAATGTCGCCGCCGTCATCGTCGAGCCGGTAGCCGGTTCAGCCGGTTGGTATTTACCGCCGCAGGGCTACCTGAAACGGCTGCGCGAGATTTGCGACAAGCACGGTATTTTGTTGATATTTGACGAGGTGATCACTGGTTTTGGCCGCATGGGCTGCAACTTTGCGGCGGACTACTACGGTGTGGTGCCCGACATGCTGAACTTTGCCAAAGCCGTGACCAACGGCGTATTTCCGCTGGGTGGCGTGATTTGCACCGACCGCATTTACGACGCGATGTTGAACGCCAACGCCAACAGCCCCGACCACGCGATAGAGTTTTTTCACGGCTACACCTACTCAGGCCACCCCGTGGCCTGCGCCGCCGCGATTGCGACTCTGAACCTGTTCAAAGAAGAAAACCTGTTTGAGCGTGCCGGTCAAATGGGGCCAGTGCTGGGCGACGCAATGCACAGCGCCTTGAAGGGCCTGCCCAACGTGGTGGGCATTCGCAGCTTGAGCCTGGCAGGGGCCGTGGAGCTGTCGCCCATTGCAGGTTCGCCCGGCAAGCGCGCATACAACATTTTTCTGGACTGTTACCACCATGGCGTGCTGGTGCGCCCTGCGGCTGAAAACCTGGTGCTGTGCCCGCCGTACATCGTGGACAAGGCGCAGATTGAGCAAATGGTGGGCGTGTTGGCGGATGCCATCAAGCGGAACGCTTGATCTCTGCATTTCGACCGGGTTCTCGATGAAAACCGCCATCGTGGGCGCGGGTGCCATTGGCGGCTGGATGGGTGCAAGGCTGGCGCACGCCGGTTGCCCGGTCAGTGCACTGGCCCGTGGCGAAACCCTTGCGGCTCTCCAACGCCACGGGCTGCAGCTGGCTGAAAACGGGAAGACGTTCGCTCACCCCATTCAAACCAGTGCCAGTGCTGCTGACCTCGGCGCGCAAGAGTTGGTGGTGATTGCCGTCAAGGCACCCTCCATGGCGCAAGTGGCTCAATCAATCGCTCCGCTGCTCGGCCCTGACACCCTGGTGCTGACGGCCATGAACGGTGTGCCATGGTGGTTTTTCGACGGCTTTGGCGGGGCCCTCCAGGGCACTCGCCTCCAAACCATAGACCCCAACGGCGCGATTGCCCAAGCCATTCCCGCG
Source organism: Comamonadaceae bacterium (assembly GCA_043753505.1). Taxonomy (GTDB): domain Bacteria; phylum Pseudomonadota; class Gammaproteobacteria; order Burkholderiales; family Burkholderiaceae_C; genus JAAFIW01. The sequence continues at coordinate 8,101 of JAYUXO010000396.1, read as the reverse complement.
CACCACACCCTCGGCTGCGTGGTGCACGCCAGTTGCTCGCTGCGAGGCCCCGGTTTTGTGCAACATCACTTTGGCAACAAGCTCATCATTGGTGAGCCCTCGGGCGTAAAAACCGCTCGCGTGCAGCAACTGGCGGCTTTGCTGACACAAGCCGGTTTTGAAGCGCCAGTGGCCAATCAAATCCAGCAAGACACCTGGTACAAACTGTGGGGCAACATGACGGTCAACCCGGTGAGTGCGCTCACGGGTGCCACCACCGACAAAATTCTGGCTGACCCGCTGGTGCGCCAATTCATCAGTGCCGTGATGCTGGAAGCCAAAGAGATCGGCGCACGCTTGGGGCTTGCCATTGCCCAGCAGCCCGAGGACCGCCACGCCGTGACGTTGAAGCTGGGTGCTTTCAAAACCTCCATGCTGCAAGACCTGGAAAGCAGCAAACCCGTGGAGCTGGACGCGCTGGTGGCCGTGGTGCGCGAGCTGGGCCAGATGACCGGCGTGGCCACGCCAAATACCGACACCTTGCTGGGCCTTTCGAGGTTGCAGGCGCAGGTGCGGGGGCTTTATCCCGATTTGAAATGAAATCAAGTAGCTATTAATTTAATAGCTGCTTGAGCAGTATTTATAGGGGCTGGTGGCACATTTCGCTTCAAAATATCAGTTGTGTCTGTATCAGTGGCAAACCGATGCTCCACCCGCAGACTGGCCAGGGTGATGTCTTGCGGGGAGCCAAAGGTGCTGAACATCGAGAAGAAAGACAGGGTGCCGTGGGCTGGGGCAAAGCGGTTGGCCAGCACGGGGCTGACCGGGCTGTTGGCTACCCGTGCCGCCTGACGTCGGCCCTTCTGCCCGATTTGCCCCACTCGCCCGATCTGCGCCAGGCGCTGCTGCACAGCTGCAGCCACCTTGTCGACTTGGGGCATCAACTTCGGCTGGGCGGCCGCACTGTCGCGCAGATGCGCCAGCATCGGGCCAGCGGTTTCGTGAAGATTCAACAGGGCTGGCAGCATGCCTTGCGGGTGAGCCAGCGCGTCCAGCCTGTTCAGGCCATCGCCTTGTAACTGGGGCCACAGCGCAGGCATGAGCGTGCCGCACAGCCAGCGCGCACCCGCGTTGGCATTCAGCACATTCCATTGCGCATCCGGCCTGTAACAACGCCACGTTGCGCAAACCCAGAGGCGCTTGCAGCTCCTGCAGCCAGTTCATCAGCAGATGACGGCTGGGCTTGGCGCGGCCTATTTCCACGAAGCTCACGTGACGTTGCGACACACCGATGCGCAGCGCCAGTTCCAGCTGGCTGGTGCGGCGCGCGGAGCGGGCGCTTTTCAAGGGTGGTGGTCAACGCATCGGCAACAGACGGCATGGTTTGCATGGATTATTCCAACACAAAGGCAGGGTATTTCAACTACCTGATGGGTAGTTGAAATCACGCACAGGCTGGCCAACACTGCATGTGCATTTCAACCTGGATTCAAAGGAACGAACATGATCTTGACTACTTGGACGCCGTGGGCCGCAGCTGCTGCTTTCGCGTTCTTCGCGGCGTACAGCCTGTTGCGCGGCAGTACCCGCACGCGCAGCAGTTGGCTGTTTCCAGCGGGGTTGTCGGCGGCGTTCGCGCTGTTTTCACTTCAAGCGGTCATCGCCGAAGGCCCAATGGGCTTTTGGCCTGAGCACACCCGCAATTTGTGGGGAAACCAGATCTGGTTTGACCTGTTGCTGGCTGTGGGCATTGGCTGGTTTCTGATCGTTGCGCAAGCCCGTGCGCAGGGCATGCGCCTGCCGCTGTGGTTGGTGCTGATTGCCTGCACGGGCTGCATCGGGTTTTTGGCAATGCTGTCACGGCTGTTGTATTTGCAAGCGCGTACTGCGGACAGCGAGCCACGCATCACACCGACCAGGAGATCCCTTTGAAACGTGCCGTCTTTCTAACTTTGGCGTCGGGAATCGCGCTGGCAGTCGGCACGTTTGCGCTGGGTGCCCCCAGCATGCGCCTGGCCAGCAAAGGCATCACCCATCGGGAGGGCACCATCACCGTGCTTGCAAGCATCGTTCCCAACACCCGCATTCACGGGCTGCTTGCCTGTGGGTTTGGGTACTACGCGTGGGCCATGCCCAAGCTTCATCAAGCATGAAGTGACGCTCATATTGCTATTAATTAAATAGCTGTTTGAGCAGCATCTATAAGGGCTGGTGGCCTAAAAGGTATTAATTGACCTTCAACGCCCGCCAGTCGATCAGATTGTCCGCCCGGTGCGGAATGTCCACCGTTTTTCGCATCGCCCAGGGGATGATCTGGTTGTGCAGCGGAATGTGGCTGATGAATTCGTGGTCGGCAATCAAGGCTTTTTCAATCAACGCGTTGCGCGTGCCGCGGTCGGTTTCTTTGCGGATGCGCTCGATCAGCGCGTCTTGCTGCGGGTTGCTGTAGCGGCCCAGGTTGAAGTTGCCGTCTCCCCCCGCGCCCACGCTGCGAACCAGCGACTGCAGCGTGTAAAACGCATCAAACGTGGGCACGCCCCAGCCCAACAGGTAAATGCTGGCTTCATTGCGCTGAATCATGGGAAAGTAAGTGGCAAACGGCAGGCTGCGCAACTTGGCCCTCACGCCCACTTTGGCCCATTGCGCGGTGATGGCCTGGCACAGCTGTTCGTCGTTGATGTAGCGGCCTGCGCTGCACGCAAAGTCCACCTCAAAGCCTTGCGGGTAGCCCGCCTCAGCCAGCAGTTTTTGCGCCGCAGCGGCATCAAACGGCCAGCGCGCATCGGCCTTGGCCGTCCAGCCGTTGATCTGGCGGGCAATCAAGGCGCCGCTGGGCTGGGCCAGACCGCGCATCACCACGCGCTGAATGGTGTCAATGTCAATCGACTGGTACAGCGCTTTGCGCACCCGCACGTCTTTCAACGGGTTTTTACCTTTGACGTCGGAGCCCGCCAGTTCGTCGCGAAACTGGTCCATGCCTAAAAAGATGCTGCGGTTCTCGGGGCCTTCCAGCACTTTGAGCGCATCGTTCTGGCGCACGCGCGGCAGATCTTGCAAGGTCGGGTCCAGCACAAAATCCACCTCGCCTGACAGCAGCGCCGCCATGCGGGTGGCGTCTGATTTGATGGGCGTGTAGGTGACCTGCGTCACGTTGCTGGCGTATTTGCCTTTGCCCCACCAGTTGGGGTTGCTCTCCAGCACCGTGCGCTGGTCCGGTGTCCAGCTTTTCAGCATGAAGGGGCCGGTGCCCAAGGCGTTGCGGTGGGCAAAATTTTCGTCCTTGGTCTTGATGTCTTTGGGCTCGACAGAGGCGTTTTTATCGGCCCAGGGTTTGCTCATGATGCGCAGCTCGGTCAGCTGGTTGACCAGCACTGGGTTGGGCAGGTTGGAGATGATGTCAATCGTGGTGGGGTTGATGATGTCCACCCGGTCGATGCCCAGCGCATACACCGCAAAGTTCGATGTTTTGGCCTTGGCCCGCTCCAGCGAAAACTTGGCGTCTGCAGCGGTAAAGTCCGAGCCGTCGCTGAACTTCACGCCCTGGCGCAGGGTCAGGCGCAGCTGGGTGGGCGACATCAGCTTCCACTCGGTGGCCAGACTGGGTTGCGGCTTGAAGGTTTTGGGGTCGTATTCGACCAGCGTGTCGTACACGGCGGCATGCATGGTGTTGTTTACGCCGACGTTCTGGGCATGAATGTCCCAGGTGGACATGTCGGCGGCGCGGGCGAAGCGGAAGGGTTTGGCTTGGGCGGGAGGCAGCACGGCTGTGACCAGCGCTGCGGCGAACAAAGAGCGAACTAACCAGAAAGGGATTGACTTCATGACGACTCCTGAAGGAAAAAAAGAATTAAGCCGCAATCTCAGCCAACAACTCGGGGTGCTTGTCTAAAACCCTTAAAAGTTTGACCAAGGACAGCGATGGTTTGGTTTTGCCGTTCTCGTAGCGTGAAAACGCGTTCACGCCACCCCCAAAAATTTGGGCGGCCTGGCGTTGATCGAGGTCGAGCTTTTTGCGTACCTGCGTGATGAACGCAGGATCCACCAGGGCGGCGTTAATTTGCTGATTGAACTCGCGCATCAGAGTGCTGACGCGGCGAGATTCATCCGCATCCAGCACAGCTTCTCCGCAGGCAGGGCAAAAATCGCCGCTGACGGACGGCAAGGTGATGGATTCGCCTTTGTAGGCGTAAGGCATCTCGCGGGTGTCGCGCTTGAGTTGCGCCGCACCACAGTTGGGGCATTTCATATTTGTTGCTTCTTGAAAGAAACGATCAAAACCTCATCAATAACGGTCAGCTTCAGGTACACACGCACCTGACCTACTGGCGTAGAAACCAGGGGCCGGTACACGTTTCGCCAGATTCGATGGTCTGCATGCGTGGTCATGCTTTTGTAGAAATCACCTGGCTGCAAGCCACGCACCACTTGCACCATGCCATCGAAATTCAAATCCAGCACCGCTGCGCCTGCCTGCGCAGTGAAGGCGGAGCGACCTGGTAGTCATTGAGCAACTCAAAAACCTTGGATAGCTTGCAGTGCGGTGTGCGCTTTTCCATCGGTGAATAATAACCTTGTTGGTTAATTGGGGGATGGCCTCAATCCAGCACCACCGGCACACGCAGCGCCAGCGCACACATCAGCTCATACCCCACCGTGCCTGCAGCCTGCGCCACTTCGTCAATCGGCAGCACAGTGCCGTTGCTGGCGCGGCCCCAGCAAGTCACCCCGGTGCCGATGCCACACGCTACGCCAGCAGCCAGAAGCGGTGTGAGGTCAACGGTCACCATGTCCATGCTCACCCGCCCCACAAGCCGGGTGCGAACGCCGCCCACCAGAACCGGCGTGCCGGTGCCGCAGTGGCGGGGGTAGCCATCGGCGTAGCCGCAGGCGGCCACGCCGATGGTCATGGGCTCTGATGCCGTGAAATTGGATCCATATCCGACGGTAGACCCTGTAGATATTGCTTGAACAGCTATTAACTTGGTAGCAAGCGTCATGGTGGGTTGCAAGTCCCAGTGGGCGCTGGTGTGTTCGGGGAAGTCGGGCGCGCTGCCGTACAAAGTGATGCCGGGGCGGGTCCAGTCGGTTTTCAGCTCGGGGTGGGCGGCGTGGCGCAGGGTGGCGGCGCTGTTGCTCAGGGACCGCTCACCGGGCAGGTCACGCGTGGTGTCGTTGAACACGGCCAGTTGTGCGTCGATGCCTTTGGGGCCATCGGCGTCGCTGAAATGCGTCATCAGCGAGATTTCATCAACTTGGGGCAGCGCGTTCAGGCGCGTGAACGCCGCGCGGTAACTGGCAGGGGAGAAGCCCAGGCGGTTCATGCCGGAGTTCATCTTCAGGAACACGCGGTGACCGGTGTTGGTTTTGTGCGCGGCCAGCCAGTCAATCTGCTGCGCGCAATGCACCGTGTGCCACAAGCCCAGACGCGAGCACAGCTCCAGGTCGCGCGGCTCAAACGCGCCTTCCAACAGCAAAATCGGGCCGCGCCAGCCCAGGTCGCGCACGCGCTGGGCTTCGGCTAAGTCGAGCAGCGCAAAACCGTCGGCGGCGCGCAGGCCGTCAAAGACCTGCTCGATGCCGTGGCCATAAGCGTTTGCCTTGACCACAGCCCACAGCCTGGCGTCGGGCGCGGCGGCGCGGGCACGGGCCAGGTTGTGCCGCAGGGCAGCGGTGTGGATGGTGGCTTGAATGGGACGGGGCATGATGGCGTCGGTTTTAAAATCAGGCTACCCACACCGCAGGGGCGCATAAGGCGCAGAGGAAGCGGGTCAGAGGGAAGTCAAGCGTATGGATAAATCCAGGATCTCTCTGCGGCCCTCTGCGTTCTCTGCGCCTCTGCCGTGAAGGTTTTCAGACCCACTTTATCCCCGACGCGAGGTCAGATACCGCCGCCGCCAGAACGCGTACACCAAGCCCGCAGCAACCAGTATCATGCTGCTCATCGCCCACCAAAAGCCTTCTTTTTCATGAATGACCGGCATGAACTCGAAGTTCATGCCGAAGATGCCGGCAATCAGGTTCAGCGGCAGAAAAATGGCGGTTAGGGCCGTGAGGGTGCTCATGGTGTCGTTGGTGCGGTTGCCCTGTACCGAAAAATGCATTTGCACGGCGGTTTCGGCGCTGCGCTCCATGCGGTCAACGTGGTGAATCACGCGCTCGATATGTTCCAGCACATCCCGGCTGCGCACCATTAGCAGCTCGCGCTCGCGGCGCAGCTCCGGGGTGGCGGGGTCGGGCCAGGTTTTCACGGCTTCGATCCAGTCCTGAATGGCGCTGCGCTGGTCTTCGCAAATCTCGTCCAGTTGGTGAAGCGACAGGCGTGCGTCCAGCAGACTGGTCCAGCTGCTGAAGCGCCGGTTGGCGTTCAGCATTTCGGCCTGCCAGCGATCAAGGTCGCGGGTGAGTTCGCGGCGCAGTTCCAGGTAGCCGTCCACCATGTGGTTGACGATGCGCAGCATCAAATCAGCCGTGCTGGTGGCGGGGCGCGCCCCTGCGTTGCGGGCGTCCAGGGCGGCGGTTTGCAGTAGACGGCTGGCGTAAGCATCACGCACGGCGCAGTCGGTAGGGTGCACGGTGAGCAGCACGCGGTCAAACACGGCAAAGCCCACGGGACTGGTGTCGATGCGTTTGAGCACCTGGGGCATCGCGCTGCGGCGCGCCTCATGCAAGGGCTGACCGGGGTTGGCGGGGTCGGTTTCCGTGAGACCGGCTGCCAGGCGGCGAAACACCAGTATGTCGTAGTCACTGGTGTAGTCGTAGTGCGAGGGAAGGTGGTTGTTCAGCAGGTCGGCCACATGCAGATCGACCAGGGACGCGTCGCACAGGCTGGCCAGGGTGGCTTGAATCTGGTTCTGGTTCACCTCAAACTCGCGGCGCGCGCAGGCGATCCACAAGTAACCCGACTCGGGTAAAGCGCTGGGCAGGGCGTTGTCCTCCTGGACGGCAACGGGGGTGATACTGAAGATACGCATGAAGGCCTTGAAGCTCCGTTAAGTGACGACTTTAGTGACAAATCGGTTATCAGCCCTTATTAAATCAGCTCAAGCAGCTATTATTTTAATAGCGTTTAGATTGCAGCGCTCGCGCAACTTCCAGCGCAAAGTAGGTCAACACACCGTCTGCCCCTGCCCGTTTGAACGCCAACAGGCTCTCCAGCATCACCGCGTCATGCTCCAGCCAGCCATTTTGTGCCGCAGCTTTGAGCATCGCGTATTCGCCGCTGACCTGGTAGGCAAACGTGGGCACGCCAAACTGGTCTTTCACCCGGCGCACGATGTCCAGGTAAGGCATGCCGGGCTTGACCATCACCATGTCGGCGCCCTCAGCAATGTCCAGCGCTACCTCGCGCAGGGCCTCGTCGCTGTTGGCGCTGTCCATCTGGTAGACCTTTTTGTCGGCTTTGCCCAGGTTGGCGGCAGAGCCCACGGCGTCGCGAAATGGGCCGTAAAACGCGCTGGCGTATTTGGCGCTGTACGCCATGATTTTTGTGTTCACGTGGCCTGCGGTTTCCAGCGCCGCGCGTATCGCGCCGATGCGGCCATCCATCATGTCGCTGGGAGCCACGATATCCACGCCCGAGGCAGCTTGCACCAGCGCTTGTTGGACCAGCAGCTCCACGGTCGGGTCGTTGACGATGTAGCCGTGCTCGTCGAGCAGGCCGTCCTGGCCGTGGCTGGTGTAGGGGTCCAGCGCCACGTCAGCCATCACGCCCAGTTGGGGAAATTGTTTTTTCAGCGCCCGCACCACGCGTGGCACCAGGCCGTTTTCATGGTGTGCTTCGCGCCCATCAGGCGTTTTCAGGGACACATCAATCACCGGAAACAGGGCCAGAGCAGGAATGCCCAGGGCCACGCATTGCTCGGCTACCGGCAGCAGCAAGTCCAGACTCAAACGGTCCACCCCGGGCATAGACGCCACGGCTTCACGCCGGTTCTGGCCATCCAGAACGAATACCGGATAGATCAGGTCGTGTACTGTCAATTGGCTTTCGCACACGAGGTTGCGAATGAAAACGTCGGTGCGCAGGCGGCGCGGGCGGCTGAGTGGGTAGGCGGCGGGTGAAAAAAATGTGGGCGAGGGCATGGGGAAAATTGTGCATCAGGATGTCGCCTGTCGTCATGGG
>JAYUXO010000395.1:0-7236 GCA_043753505.1 Comamonadaceae bacterium | reverse complement strand
AACTCATTGCTGATGCCATGCACTTTCATCGCGTCTTCATGGCTGTCGCGCTCAGGATTCAGGTAAAAATGCTTGTTGTTGCCGGTGAGTTTTCGGCTGAGCAGTTCTACGCAGCCAATCTCGATAATGCGGTCGCCGTTCTCGGCAGACAGGCCGGTGGTTTCAGTGTCCAGGACGATTTGGCGCATGGGTTTGGTTCAAACTTCATTCACCGCAGAGAACAAAGAGGGCCGCAGAGGACGGAAAACAAAGTGGGATGTTGACTTCATTCGATCGCATTTTCCACCTCTGGCCTGCTTTATCTGTGCCTCTGTGGTGAATGAGTTTCAATGATTCTCTTTGGCGTGGTTGATCGAGTACTTCGGGATTTCCACTGTCACATTGGCCTGCGCCAACAGTGCCTGGCAGCTTAATCGGCTGAGCGGCTCCAGGCCCCAGGCTCGGTCAAGCAGGTCTTCTTCGGTTTCGTCGGGCTCCCCCAGCGACTTGAAGCCCTCGCGCACGATCACATGGCAGGTGGTGCAGGCGGCGCTCATGTCGCAGGCGTGTTCGATGTTGATGTGGTTGTCCAGCAGTGCTTCGCAAATCGACGTGCCGGCGGGCGCTGACACGCTGGCACCTTGCGGGCAGTACTCGGGGTGAGGCAGGATGGTGATGGTGGGCATGGTCTAAATACTTTCCAGGTGTTTGCCCGACAGCGCTTTGGCAATGCCGTGGTTCATGCGCTGCGCGGCAAAGGCTTCTGTGCCTTTGGCCAGGGCGTCGGTGGCAGCGTTGATGGCGGCGGCGTTCTGGCTGCTTGCCGTGATCACTTGCAAAGATGCCATCAGTGCATCGATGGTCTGGCGCTCGGCTGCATCCAGCAAATCAGCATCAGCGCCCAGCGCGCTGCGTGTGGCCAGCAGCATGCGGTCGGCATCGACTTTGGCCTCCGCCAGGGCGCGGGCGGCAATGTCCTGGTCGACCGTGGCAAAGCTGTCTTTCAGCATTTGCGCAATCTGCTCGTCGCTCAAGCCATACGAGGGTTTGACAGCGATGGTGGCTTCCACACCGCTGCCCTGCTCCTTCGCCGCCACGCTGAGCAGACCGTCAGCGTCGACGGTGAACGTGACGCGAATGCGGGCGGCCCCCGCTGCCATGGGCGGTATGCCGCGCAGCTCGAAGCGGGCCAGACTGCGGCAGTCGGCCACCAGATCGCGTTCGCCTTGCACCACATGCAGGGCCAGCGCGGTTTGGCCGTCTTGATACGTAGTGAAGTCTTGCGCCATCGCGGTGGGAATGGTCTGGTTGCGCGGCACGATGCGCTCGACCAGCCCGCCCATGGTCTCCAGGCCCAGCGACAGGGGAATCACGTCCAGCAACAGCAAGTCGTTGGCTGACGCGTTGCCCGCCAATTGATTGGCCTGAATGGCTGCGCCCAGAGCTACCACCTCATCAGGGTTCAGGTTGGTCAACGGCTCGCGGCCAAACAATTGCGTCACCGCACGGCGGATTTGCGGCATGCGGGTGGAGCCACCGACCAGCACTACGCCCTGGATGTCTTGCGGGGTCAATCTGGCGTCGCGCATCGCTTTGCGGGCGGCAGTAAGGGTGCGGGCAGTCAAAGAGGCTGTCAGTGCGTCAAATTGCTCTAAATTTATAAGAAATTGGCCATTAGCCCTTGTAGATACTGCTGGAGCAGCTATTGATTCCATAGCATTCGAAACATCAGACAAGCGTTCTTTCACGTCACGGGCTGCCAATTGGAGAGCCGCACGCTCGGCAGGCGTGGCGTTCTGCCGACCCGATTGTTCCAGCCAGTGCTCCGCCAGTGCCCGGTCGTAATCGTCGCCCCCCAGGGCCGAATCACCCCCCGTGGCCAGCACCTCGAACACACCCTGCGACAGTCGAAGGATCGAGATATCGAACGTGCCCCCACCCAGGTCATAAATCGCGTAGACGCCTTCGCTGGCGTTGTCCAGGCCGTAGGCGATCGCCGCTGCCGTGGGCTCATTGATCAGCCGCAGTACATTGATACCGGCCAGTTGCGCCGCGTCTTTGGTGGCCTGCCGCTGCGCGTCGTCAAAGTAAGCCGGCACGGTGATGACTGCGCCAAACACGTCATCGTCGAACGTGTCTTCAGCCCGAAACCGCAAGGTGGCCAGAATTTCGGCGCTGACCACCACCGGCGACTTTTCGCCCTGCAGGGTTTGAATGGCCAACATGCCGGGCTTGTCGATCAGCTTCAGTGGTAATTTTTCAGCGCCTGCAATGTCTTTCAGGCCACGGCCCATGAAGCGCTTGACTGACGCAATGGTGTTCTCGGGGTCCTGCGTCTGCGCGGCCTGAGCGTCATACCCAATTTGACGTTTGTTGCCTTCCAGGAAGCGCACGATTGACGGCAACAGCACCCTGCCCTGTGCGTCGGGCAGGCACTCGACCACCCCGTTGCGCACCGCGGCCACCAGCGAATGCGTGGTGCCCAAATCAATGCCCACCGCAATGCGCCGCGCGTGCGGGCTGGGCGATTGGTTGGGTTCGGAAATTTGCAGCAGGGCCATGGGAAAGTTCAGTTGTCCAGGTGTTCTTGTCGGCTACGAACGTCGTCACCAAACCGCAGGACAAACATCATGCTGCGCACCACCTGGGCAGCGGCTTGCGGGTTGTTGTCAACATCCAGCAGTTGCTCACATATTTGTAGCTGCTTGAGCAGGTATTGATTGGGCTGGACCATGATTTGGTCTAAATCTTCGGCTGTGGTGGCGTCATCCAGTGCCTCGCGCCATTGCATTTGCTGCATCAAGAAATCAGTCGGCATGGCGGTGTTGCGCTCGGCGTCAATCGCTGCACCGCGCAGCTCACACAGGTAAGCTGCCCGTCTTACCGGGTCTTTCAGGCGTTGGTACGCCTCGTTGATGCGCACCGACCACTGCATCGCGAGCCGCTGGGCGGCAGCGCCTTGGGCAGCGAATTTGTCGGGGTGGATTTGCCGCTGCAGCGCTTTCCACTGCGCGTCAATCACTGTGCGGTCTTGCACAAACTGCTCGGGTAGACCGAACAGGACAAAGTCGTTCGCTTGAAGGGAAAGCGCTGGCGCAACGGGTTGGGCCTCAGCCAACGGAGCCAGCGAACTCACACCCGAAACGACTCACCGCAGCCGCAGCGGTCGCGCTCTTTCGGGTTGTTGAACTTGAAGCCTTCGTTCAATCCGTCGCGCACAAAATCGAGCTCGGTGCCATCGACATAACCCAAGCTCTTGGGGTCAACCAGAACCTTGATGCCCTGATCCTCAAAGACGACGTCTTCGGGCGACAACTCGTCAACATACTCCAGTTTGTAAGCCAATCCCGAGCAGCCCGTGGTCTTCACACCCAGACGGACGCCGACACCTTTACCCCGTTTGGTCAGGTAGCGGTTGACGTGTTTAGCGGCGGCGGGGGTAAGGGTGACGGACATGTGAATGACGGGATGACTTTGATGGCTGCGCCATCTCTGAATGAAAGATGACTGGCCGTTCAGGCCACGACTGCGGCTACGCTGTGCTTTTTCTTGTAATCGTCCACCGCCGCTTTGATAGCATCTTCTGCCAGGATGGAGCAGTGGATTTTTACCGGTGGCAGCGCCAGCTCTTCAGCGATCTGGCTGTTTTTCAAGGCCGCCGCCTGATCAAGCGTCTTGCCCTTGACCCATTCGGTCACCAGAGAACTGGACGCAATGGCCGAGCCGCAGCCGTAGGTTTTGAAGCGTGCGTCTTCAATCACACCGGTTTGCGGGTTCACCTTGATCTGCAGCTTCATCACATCGCCGCAGGCCGGTGCGCCCACCATGCCGGTGCCCACGTCTTCATCGCCTTTGTCGAACGAGCCGACGTTGCGGGGGTTTTCGTAGTGGTCCACTACTTTTTCGCTATATGCCATGTGTTTCTCCTAATGTGCTGCCCATTGAATGGACGAAATATCCACGCCGTCCTGGTACATCTCCCAGAGCGGACTCAAGTCGCGCAGCTTGGCTACGTTGTGCTTGATGGTGGAAACCGCGTAGTCAATTTCTGCTTCGGTCGTCCAGCGGCCAATCGTCATGCGCAGGCTGCTGTGGGCCAGTTCGTCGCTGCGGCCCAGGGCGCGCAGCACGTAGCTGGGCTCCAGGCTGGCCGAGGTGCAGGCCGAGCCGCTGGAAACCGCCAGGCCCTTGATGCCCATGATCAGGCTTTCACCTTCCACGTAGTTAAAGCTCATGTTCAGGTTGTGTGGCACGCGTTTTTCGGCGTGGCCGTTCAAAAACACCTGCTCCACGTCTTTCAATCCGTTCAACATGCGCAACTGCAAGGCGCGGATGCGTTCATTTTCGGCGTGCATCTCAGCCTTGGCGATGCGGTAAGCCTCGCCCATACCCACAATCTGGTGTGTGGGCAAGGTGCCCGAGCGCATGCCGCGCTCGTGGCCACCGCCATGCATTTGCGCCTCGATGCGCACGCGGGGCTTACGGCGCACAAACAGCGCGCCGATACCTTTTGGGCCATAGGTTTTGTGGCTGGTCAGGCTCATCAAATCCACGGGCAAAGTCGTCATGTCAATATCGACCCGGCCTGTCGCCTGTGCCGCATCCACATGAAAAATCACGCCTTTTTCACGGCAAACATTGCCCAGCTCAGTGATGTCTTGAATCACACCAATTTCATTGTTCACGAACATGACGCTGGCAATGATGGTGTCGGGCCGGATGGCGGCCTTGAACACATCCAGGTTTACCAGGCCATCTTCCTGCACGTCCAGATACGTCACTTCAAAGCCCTGGCGCTCCAGCTCGCGGCAGGTGTCCAGCACGGCCTTGTGCTCGGTTTTCACGGTGATGATGTGCTTGCCTTTGGTCTTGTAAAAACCAGCCGCGCCCTTCAGTGCGAGGTTGTTGGACTCGGTGGCACCGCTGGTCCAGACAATTTCGCGCGGGTCTGCACCAATCAAGGCCGCTACTTGCTCACGCGCCGCCTCCACTGCTTTCTCTGCTTCCCAGCCCCAGGCGTGGCTGCGCGACGCCGGGTTGCCGAAATGCTCACGCAACCAGGGAATCATCGCGTCCACCACCCGAGGATCGCAAGGGTTGGTGGCGCTGTAGTCCATGTAAATGGGAAAGTGCGGGGTGGTTTCCATGGCTGGCTTGACTCTTTAGCGGGCTAAGAATGAAAAATGTTCAGGGCTTGAAAATCAGGGTTTTGAAAACATGGCCCCAAGCGCAAACACCGAGTTAGGCGCATTGATACGAATGGGCTTGTTCACCGGCATGGCCGAAATCGCACGTTTAACAGACGGTTTGTCTTCAATCTGAATACCCTTGGCCAGTTGCTCATCGACCAGTTTTTGCAAATTGACCGAGTCTAAAAATTCAACCATGCGGGAATTCAAAGAGGCCCACAGATCGTGCGTCATGCAGCGTCCGCCTTCGCCGTTGCAGTTTTCTTTGCCTGCACAGTGGGTGGCGTCAATCGGCTCGTCCACCGACACGATGATGTCGGCCACCGTGATGTCTGCCGCCCGGCGACCCAGGGTATAGCCGCCGCCGGGACCGCGCGTAGACTCAACTAACTCATGACGGCGCAGCTTGCCAAAAAGCTGCTCCAGATAAGAAAGAGAAATGTGTTGCCGGGCGCTGATGGCAGCCAGTGTGACGGGGCCGTTGTTCTGGCGCAGGGCCAAATCAATCATCGCGGTGACCGCAAACCGGCCTTTGGTGGTAAGACGCATCGCAAACTCCTTGTGTTCGATGACCGGGTGGATAGGTAGCCATCGCAGGGTTAGGAGGGGTTCTTTTCTGAAGGTTCCCGACTAACGGGCTCAAGTATAAAACAAACCCGAATAAATTAGTCGGGTACTTGTACTGCAGGGACTTTATTCCTACCCCACTGCCCAGTCATTACCGCAGCCCTGCCGAAATCGGCACGATGTTGTCGGTACCAGACGCGCCAAACAGCTGCTCCTTCATCAACGCCAGTTGGTCGCGCACCCGCGCCGCCTTTTCAAACTCCAGGTTGCGGGCGTGTTCAATCATTTCTTTTTCCAGACGCTTGATTTGCTTGGCAATGTCTTTTTCGCTCATGTCTTCCACCATGGCGCGTTGCAGCTCTTGTTTGGCCATTTCCTTGCCAGCCTTTTCGCTGTAGACGCCGTCAATCAAATCGCGTACCTGTTTGACGATGCTGCGCGGCGTGATGCCCTCTTTGAGGTTGTGCGCCACCTGCACCGCGCGGCGGCGGTTGGTCTCATCCATGGCTTTGCGCATCGATTCGGTCACCCTGTCGGCATACAGAATCGCCCGGCCATTCAAGTTGCGTGCAGCCCTGCCAATGGTCTGAATCAGCGAACGCTCGGCGCGTAAAAAACCTTCCTTGTCCGCATCCAGAATCGCCACCAGCGACACCTCGGGAATGTCCAGCCCCTCGCGCAGCAGGTTGATGCCCACCAGCACGTCAAACGCGCCCAGTCGCAGGTCCCGCAAGATTTCTACACGTTCCACGGTGTCCACGTCGCTGTGCAGGTAGCGCACTTTCACGCCGTTGTCGGTCAAGTAGTCGGTCAGCTGCTCGGCCATGCGTTTGGTCAGCGTGGTGATCAACACGCGCTCGTTTTTGTCCACACGGATGCGGATTTCCTGTAGCACGTCGTCCACCTGGTTGGTGGCGGGCCGCACTTCCACTTCCGGGTCTACCAAGCCCGTGGGACGCACAACCTGCTCTACCACCTGCCCAGCGTGCTCGTTTTCGTACGCAGCTGGCGTGGCAGAGACAAAAATTGTCTGACGCATTTTGGTTTCAAACTCTTCAAACTTCAGCGGCCGGTTGTCGAGCGCACTAGGCAGTCTGAAGCCATAGTCAACCAGCGTGGTTTTGCGCGACCGGTCGCCGTTGTACATGGCGTTAAGCTGGCCAATCATGACGTGGCTTTCATCCAGAAACATCACGGCGTCTTTGGGCATGTAGTCGCACAACGTTGACGGCGGTGAGCCGGGCGGTGCGCCACTCAAATGTCGCGTGTAATTTTCAATGCCTTTGCAATGGCCAATTTCAGTCAGCATTTCTAGGTCAAACCGGGTACGTTGCTCAATGCGCTGGGCCTCGACCAGCTTGCCTTGTTTGACGAAATAATCAATCCGCTCAGCCAACTCAAGCTTGATGGTTTCAATCGAGCTCATCACCTTGTCTCGCGGAGTAACGTAGTGGCTTTTGGGATACACCACAAAGCGCGGAACTTTTTGCCGGATGCGGCC
>JAYUXO010000394.1:0-7241 GCA_043753505.1 Comamonadaceae bacterium | reverse complement strand
TGATGTGCCTGACCCTGTGGATGGGCTGGATGAATGCGCCAATTTTGCTGGCGCTGACTTTTGCCAACGGCGTTGGTCTGGCCATGCGCTGGCCGGTGTATGCCGCGGTAGTGCCCGAACTGGTGCCACGCCACGAAATGGCACCTGCCGTGGCGTTGAATGGCGTGGCCATGAACGCCTCGCGCATTGCCGGGCCGCTGATTGCGGGCACTTTGATTGCAGCGGCGGGCAGCGGCTGGGTGTTTGGCTTGAATGCGGTGCTGTCCATCGTGGCTGCGTTTGTGCTGATGCGATGGAAGCGCCCCCACACCCCCAGCCCGCTGGGCAACGAGCCGCTGGGCAAGGCGATGCGGGTGGGCGTGCAGTTTGTGCGCCAGTCGCCGCAACTCAAAGGCACGCTGCTGCGCGTGGCCATCTTCTTTTTTCACAGCACCGCCCTGCTGGCCCTGTTGCCGCTGGTTGCGCGGGGCCTGAAGGGCGGCGACGCGGGGAGCTACACGCTGCTGTTGGCCGCCATGGGCAGCGGTGCCATCGTGGCGGCGCTGCAGTTGCAGCGCATTCGCCAGTGGTTGCCGCGTGAGCAACTGCTGCTGGCCGGGGCGGCGCTGCAATCGGTGTGCACGGTGATCGTGGCATTTGCGCCCGGGTTGCATGTCGCTTTGCCCGCGATGTTTGTCGCTGGCACCGCCTGGATTACGGTGGCCAACACGCTGACCGTCTCCGCCCAGATGGCCCTGCCTGACTGGGTACGCGCGCGCGGCATGGCCACGTATCAGATGGCCATCATGGGCTCCAGCGCGCTGGGGGCGGCGCTGTGGGGCCAGGTGTCATCGATGTCCAGCATCCACACCGGTCTGGCGGTGGCTGCGGTCAGCGGCACGCTGGTGATGCTGGCAGGCCAGCGCTGGCTGCCCCACCAGGCGCTGGAAGAGGACCTGAGCCCGTCCAACGTGTTCAAAGCGCCGGTGGCGCAAGAGGTGCCCACGCAGGGTCATATTCAAGTGCAGATCGAATACCGCATTGACCCCGCCCAAGCCGCTGACTTTCGGGCCTTGATGCGCGAATCCCGCAGCAGCCGCATGCGCCAGGGTGCCCTGTCCTGGGACTTGCTGCACGACGTGACCGACCCCGGCCGCTACATCGAACAAATCACCGACACCTCCTGGACCGAACACCTGCGCCGCTTCGACCGCGTGACCGCAGGCGATGTGGCCTTGCGTGACCGCAAACTGGCGTTTCATTTGGGGGAGTTGCCACCGCTAGTGACGCGGTGTGTGGTGGAGCGGTGAGGGAGCGTGAACCATCAGCAGTTCATCCGTGGTGGGCGGTTTGAATGGCAAAAAAACTCAGCACAACTCAGTCTGGTACGGCTATATCAGCAAGGACATGTTTGACCATCAGCGCGCGCGCGGCCGAGGCGGCCACCGAGCCTTCGTCACAACGCACCACCCACGCTTGCACGGCACTGTTGGCCGTATGAATAGGCGCGGCCCGAGCCTTCGGGTCGGCCAGGGGTGCCTTGTTGGCATTTGGGTTCAGCACCAAGCCGGTGAAGGCCAGACGCTGTGCGAGATCGGCACGCAAAGCAGCGTCGTTTTCGCCAATGCCGCCTGTGAATGCAATCAGATCCAGTCCACCTACACAGGCAATCAGCGCGCCGGCTTCGCGCAGCAACCGGTGACTGAACAAGGCTATGGCTTGGTTCGCCGCTTCGCTGCCGCTGTCGCGAAGGCGCCGCAGGTCCGCGCTTTCGCCTGATACGCCCAGCAGGCCGCTGCCCCGCCACAGCAAATCTTCAACGGCGGGCAGCGACCAGCCGTTGCGCCACAGGTGCAACACCACCCCGGGATCCAGCGCACCGCAGCGGGTGCCCATCATCAACCCGTCTAAAGCCGACATACCCATCGTGGTAGCCAGCACCCGACCATCCACCATCGCGCACAAACTGGCGCCGCTGCCCAGGTGGGCCAGAAGCCAGCGGCCTTGGGTGCCCCCCGTCTGCTGCTCCAGTGTGGTAACCAGATGCTGATAGGAAAGGCCGTGGAATCCATAGCGCCGCAGCCCCAGATCCGCGAGCGCCTGTGGCAGCGGTAGCCGATGCTCTGTTGCCGGCAAACCGGCATGGAATGCAGTGTCGAAGCACCCGATCTGCGGCACATCGGGCAACAGCGCACGCAGCGCATGGACCCCCCGCAGGTTGAACGGTTGGTGAAGGGGTACCAGGGGTGCCAACTGCTCCAACTGCGCCAGGTTGTCATCGTTCAGTAAACAGGGCTCGGTGCAAAACGTACCGCCGTGCACGATGCGGTGGGCCACGGCCAGCGGGCGCACGCCACGCCCGACCAATAACGCAAGCAGCTGCGTCAACGCCGCATCGGCGCAGCTGACGCCGGCCTCTACCGCGAGTGGCCGCGCGGGTTGCCCCGCCTGGCGCAACATGGGTAAGCCGCCCGGCTGCAGACCGTCGAACTGACCCATCCACAGCGCCTGCTCGCGACCCGCGACAGCCTGGTACAGGCCGAACTTCAGGCTGGATGAGCCGGCATTGACCACCAGTACCGCCCCATGCGGGTCAGCGGCATGGGCCCCGGTCACCGCGTGGTCTCCGGCCCGCCAGATTCTGCGCGGCGACTGGCAACCAGCACTGCCAGTGCGGCCGACGCCCGGCGCTGCACTGGCGCATCGGCCCGGCTGGTCAGTGCAATCGGCACCCGCGCGCCCAGCACCACGCCACAACTGGCGGCACCCGCGAGGTACTCCAGCTGTTTGGCCAACATGTTGCCGGACTCCAGGTCGGGCACCATCAACACGTCAGCGTCGCCGGCCACGTTGGAAACCAGGTTTTTGATCTGCGCCGCCTCGCTGGAGATCGCGTTGTCAAACGCCAAAGGTCCGTCCAGTAGCGCGCCCTTGATCTGGCCGCGGTCTGCCATCTTGCACAGCGCCGCTGCGTCCAGGGTGGATGCAATGCTTGGCGTCACCGTCTCGACCGCCGACAGCAGCGCTACTTTCGGAAGACTTACGCCCAACAGGTGCGCCAAATCAATGACGTTGCGCAAGATATCGGCCTTTTCCTCCAGCGTGGGCCGAATGTTGATGGCGGCATCCGTCACCAGCAGCGGCTTGGGATAGGTCGGCACCTCGAAGCGAAATACATGCGACAGGCGCCGCCCGGTGCGCAATGCTGGCTCGGCCAGCACAGCTTTCATCAATTCATCGGTGTGCAAGCTACCCTTCATCAACATCGGCACTTCACCTCGCGCAGCCATTGCGCACGCAACCGCAGCCGACGCGTGGCTGTGGGCGGTGTCCACCACGGTGCACCCATCAAGCGACAGACCCAGCTCGCTGGCCAGCGCATGCAGTTTGCGGGCCGGGCCGACCAACACCGGCTCGATCAGCCCGTACTGCGCCGCATCCAGCGCGCCGCGCAACGACACCTCGTCACAGGGGTGAACCACCGCACAACGCAGGCGCGGCTGGGCCGGCTGGGTAGCCATCCAGGCCTCCAGCCGCGCTGTCGGGTCGAACAGGTGCATCGTGGGCATGGCAATTCGCGAGCGGGACACTTTGGTCTCTGGCGCCTTGACCAAAGCCTGGCCCGACACCACGGTCTTCATCAGCTGGTTGACGACCACACAATCCATCCGCACGTTGTGGTTGGTGTCGTCCTTTTCCACCACGGTCACGGCCACGGTCAAGCGGTCGCCAACCCGCACCGGGCATTGAAATCGCAGGCTCTGCTCCAGATAAATCGTGCCGGGGCCCGGAAATTCGGTTCCCAGCAGACTGCTGATGAGTGCGCCAGCAAACATGCCATGTGCGATCACGCCATGAAACCGGGTGTCCTGTGCGTACTCGGCGTCCACATGCGCAGGATTGACATCTCCGGACACCAGCGCAAAAGCCTGTATGTCGGCCATGCGCACCGTCCGGCTGAACTCCGCACGTTGCCCCAGCGACAGCTCGGTATAGGTGAGGTTCTCGATCAGGTCGTCTTGGGTGTCGGTCAGGTTGTGCATGGTGTTTGGCATGGGTTACTGGACTGCATGGCGGCCTGCGTCCACAAAGATGGTTTGGCCCGTCATCCCGGTGGCATGCGGGCCCACCAGGAAGCTAACCAAGCCACCGATTTCGTCCAGGGTTACCAATCGACCAAGCGGGGCGTGGCGACAAGCTTCTGCCATCAACTCATCGAAGTGGGGCAAGCCGCTGGCAGCCCGGGTCGGCAGCGGTCCTGGGGAAACCGCGTGCACACGAATGTTTTGAGACCCCAGCTCCATCGCCATGTAGCGCACCAAAGATTCCAGCGCCGCTTTGACGGGCCCCATCAGTCCATAGTTGGGCACCGCTTCTTCGGCACCCAGGTAGCTCATGGTGACCAACGTGCCACCACGTGGCATCAGCGGTTGTGCAGCGCGCGCCAACGCGGCAAACGAATGGCAGGACACCTGCATCGCTTGGGCAAATCCATCTGCCGTGCTGTCCACCACGCGGCCGCGCAATTCGTCTATCGGCGCCCAGGCCACCGAATGGATCACGAAGTCCAGGCTGCCCAGTGTGCGTTGCACCTCAGCCATCGTCATCTCCAACTGCTGCGGCTCGCGCAAATCGCAGCACAGCAGTGGCACGTCCAGTTCCTGTGCCAACGGCATCACCGCTGCGTGTGCCTTGTCGTTCAGGCAGGTCAGCACCAGTTGTGCGCCAAGGGAATGGGCCACGCGGGCACAACCCCACGCAATGCTGTGGTCATTGGCCACGCCAACGACGAGGCCGCGAAGGCCGGAGAGGGGTGATGAGGTCATGGAGGCACTTCAGGCGTGGAGTGGCAAAAAGCTTTGGCTAATAAGCCAATCGCGTTAAACGCATCAGTGTCATCGTGGCGCATGGCCTTTCCGTGACAGTGCCATGAACCTGAGGTTGAATTGCGCTTGCCTTGATGTAGGTCAACCGCTTGACCGCAGGCGATGTGGCCTTGCGTGACCGCAAACTGGCGTTTCATTTGGGAGAGTTGCCACCGGTGGTGACACGGTGTGTGGTGGAGCGGTGAGCACTGCATTCACTACGCTTTTGATAGCTTCTTGAGCAATGAATACAAGGGCTGGTGGCCTTTTTCTCCTTAAACGTAGACATAAAGGGCATCAGATACCATCCCCGGATGATCTATTGGTTACTCGCATTCGCCTACCTCTACCTGGCGACTTACTTCTTCATTCCCCTGCTGTTTGGCGTGCTCGTTCTGATCGGTGCACACCGCTCAAAATCAGCCGTTTTCCCGCAGTGGGTCGGTGTTGTTCTGATCTGCGTGGGTCTGGCGGGGTCGGTGCTGGGCGTTCCACTTCACTACAAAAATTTTCAACGCGAGCAGGCCGCTCGCAACCATTTTGCGAACTTGTGTGACACCAAGGCCATCATCGAGCTGCCACGAAACCCCACGCCTGCCGTGGGAATCGTCCTGCTGGACCCCGATGCGGCGAGGGCTAGTTTTCTGTCTGCCAAAGATTCGTCCAGCTTTCTGGGCCCGGGCAGCGGCCGCTACCAGGCGTTGGAGTCGCAGGCGAGTGACTCGACCGATTTTTTTTCATACGTCTGGAATCCCCCGCGCATCGGCCCCGGCGACGCGCCGGTCAACGGCCGTCGCATACCCAAGCCCACGCTGCCCTTTGCCGTCCGCACGGTGTCCATCACCACCAATGAAGACACCGAGCAGGGCGTCAGAGGCATTGAAACCACCATTACCGATTTGAAAACCCAGGCGGTCATTGCACGCCGCGTTGTGTATGGGCGGTATGAAAATCGGCAGTCCCATTGGGGCCGACCCACGGCCATGTGCCCTGAAAACGCTGATGCCGATTGCTCGGATTACGGGTGCTCGGTTTTGCCCTTCGTGCTCAAGGCGGTGCCGCCTATTCTTCCAACCGACTTGCGCAATGCCTTTGACCTTTACCGCGGTCGTGGCCGCGGCCCCGCCACCGCTGACTGCAGCAGCGAGCTCAACATAGGGCCCGGGATTGCCCCAAAGAACATTGAGTGGTGGTCAGAGGGTGCCGACAGAGATTGGGCATCGCTGCACCTGCGCATCAAAGGAACGGGTGACCACATCTCTTGCGACAACTTCTTCTATACGCACAGTCAAAGGCCAACGCTGCGTTTCGCTGACAGCGGCTTGAAATACTCGTCGGTTGCGATTTTGAACAGCTGGCGACGCGGCAGCGCGTCTGCGCCCCGCAACTTGGCCGACACGCGGTGACAAAACAGGCATCAGGATGTTCGCTTGGCTTGTGTCCACTACTTTTTTGATAGCTGCTTGAGCAATGAATACCTGGTCTGATAGCCGATTTCACCCTGGACGCAAGAAAAATGGGGTCAGATCCCGTTTCTGGACGTGGTCTGCCCGAAAGGTTAAAAATCCATACG
The DNA here is from genome assembly GCA_043753505.1 of Comamonadaceae bacterium. Taxonomy (GTDB): domain Bacteria; phylum Pseudomonadota; class Gammaproteobacteria; order Burkholderiales; family Burkholderiaceae_C; genus JAAFIW01. The sequence goes on along the minus strand of JAYUXO010000394.1, from coordinate 824 downwards.
AAATCGGGCTCTGACCGGCTCTGACCCCATTTTTAGGTCCCGACGCGTGAATGCCTCAACTGCTAAGAGTTTGCAGTCTCCGACACCCCGCAATCGGGGTCAGAGCAAAATTTCGCACTTGCTCCTCGCCCGCCGACCGAACCGCTTCCTGAATTTTGATCTGCCCCCCATTTGCTCTTCCCGATTGCCGAAGTTTTGACAACCCCGCCTGAACCTGTCATCTGCCCCTACAAGTTATCCGTAAAGCTGCGCAGCTTGTCCGACCGAGACGGGTGCTTGAGTTTGCGCAGGGCCTTGGCTTCGATCTGGCGGATGCGTTCGCGGGTTACGTCGAACTGTTTGCCCACTTCTTCCAGCGTGTGGTCGGTGGACATTTCGATGCCGAAGCGCATGCGCAGCACCTTGGCTTCGCGCGGGGTCAGGCTGTCCAGGATGTCTTTGACCACGTCGCGCAGGCCGGCTTGCATGGCCGCTTCCATGGGCGCGGTGTTGGCACTGTCTTCGATGAAGTCGCCCAGGTGGCTGTCGTCGTCGTCGCCAATCGGGGTTTCCATGCTGATCGGCTCTTTGGCGATCTTCATGATCTTGCGGATTTTGTCTTCCGGTATCTCCATGCGCTCGGCCAGTACGCTGGCATCGGGCTCAAAACCAAACTCCTGCAGGTGCTGGCGGCTGATACGGTTCATCTTGTTGATGGTTTCGATCATGTGCACCGGAATGCGGATGGTGCGGGCCTGGTCCGCAATGCTGCGGGTGATCGCCTGACGAATCCACCAGGTGGCGTAGGTGGAGAATTTGTAGCCGCGGCGGTATTCAAATTTGTC
>JAYUXO010000393.1:0-2942 GCA_043753505.1 Comamonadaceae bacterium | reverse complement strand
ATTGGCTGCGAGAGCGCAAGCTGCGGGCTACGCGCCCGTGCTGACGTTTGATAAAAAAGCCACCAAATCGGCGACGCATCAGTTGTTGAGGTAGCCCCGCGGATTGGCAATACCGATCTGATCGCGATGTGGGGACGGCGGCGTAGAAATTTCCCGGTACCACGTTATACAAACCCGTGACGGAAATTCGACGAGGCAAGGCTTGCGCAACCTGCTATTTTTTTAGGGTCGGTTAGCAATCGCGGGTTGATATTTGAAACCTTCACCAAACTTCACCCGGTATTCGCGGCCCATTACTGTTTAACGTAAATAGCATTAGGCAAACTCAGGATATGCGATAAATACTTTCGGAGATGACGCACATCGCGACTAATGACAACTCGTTGCCCGATGCTCAGGAATTCATAATAGATCGCGTTTTTGTCGGCGACTGTCATCCCACCATGATCAGCGCCACCAGCTTGGTAGAAATCGATACCTTGAATATCTGATTCGGCAACGCCCTTGCGAATTCCAGGAGCAGTTATCCGAATTTACCGATTAACGAAATGAACGATCTTTGCTAATTTTCCTTCAACTAAAAGTGATCCAAGAACTGAGCTGCTTCGGCGCAAGGAGGCATCATCGATATCCTGATTCCAATCGTCAAACAGAAAATTGAGGTCTTCGCAAACGAGATGTAATAAATCCATGTCCATATAGTTTTGACCCAGAGAATTTAGTGATGCATCAAAAATCAGCAATTTCGTGGAGTAATTTTCACAGCACGTGAGTTGCTCACCCTTAGCCAGATGAGAGCACGTTCTTGAACATCAGGGGGTCACATCTAGTATTTCCGCATTTTCTTGGATACCAGGGGCTTTACGTGCCTCATCAAATATTGACCTGCGCTATCAGGGCCCCTTCATCCGCTGCCCCAAAGTCTGCGGCGAGTACTCCACCACGAACCGGCAGGTTTGCCCATAAGCAGCCTCCAGCGGTTTGCACCGTTGGGCAATTGACTGCGGCGTGGGCTTTTCGCCCTTGTCCACCCAGTCCAACAACGCGCTGAACAACGCCGGGTACTGCGGCTCGCTCAAGTAGCTGTGTTCGTCCTCGTCGCTGTAAGTTTGCACCAGCAGGTCTTGGGCGCCAGCAGCTGTCAGCGCTTCGCGGTAGACCGATTGCAGCTCGACAAAGGCCGTGGGGTCGTTGATGGCGTGGTGACTGATGACCGGCACGTTGACCCTGCCGGTGGGCGCGCTGTCGTCGTTCAGCGCTGCTACGGCTGCAGGGTCGGCATGGGGGCCAAAAGGGTTGCGGTTGCCTAATTGGCGTTGCGTCAGGTCCTGAAACAGCCAGGTCGCCCAATTCAGGTTGCCTTGTAATGAGCGTTCGGCCAGTTTGCCGGTTTTCAAGATGGTGGACAGGCGCTCTTGTTGCTCGGGTGTGCGCTGGGCGGCCGGTTGGCGCACGCCAGTGCACGCTTCGACCCGTTCAGCCAGTTCGGGTCTTGTCAATTTACTGTCCAGCGGCAGCCCCTGCCACAGCGGGTATTGCGGCTCATCAGGCTTGGGGTGGTTGTTGCAGGCCTGCTGGTAGGCCTGGCGCAGGGTGTAGCGAAAGTTGTAGGCCTGCACGCCGCCGCCCAGCACGCCGCTGGTCAACAGCACGCCGTCATACGGACCCCGTTTGCCATCCACCGTGGCGTACAGCTCTGCCGCTTTGGCAGCAACACCTGCGCCATAGCTTTGTCCGTGCAACAAGGTACGGCGCACCGCCCCGAAATTTCGAACAAAAATCTGCCGCAGCCGCTCGGTGTCCATCGCGGCCATGGTCACGCCGTAGCCGCCGCGGCGGTAGCTGGAGCCAGCCCAGGCGTAACCCAGTTTCACGGTGATGGCCCAACGTTTGAGGTCTTCTTCGCTGCGCTTCAGAGTGGCCGGGCCGGGCTGATCCGGGCCACCGTGGGCGTGCATGACTAGAACGTCGTTTTTCCAGTTGGCGGGTATGGCCAGCCAGTAAAAAGCGCCTGCGCTGTCCTGACCGGTGTAGCACTTGGCGTCTTTGGGTACCGGAGCCGGGCATTCGTTCGCTTGAGGATCGCTTTGCGCCCAGGGTAGAGCAGGTGACACTGCCATGCTCGCCAGCGGTGCGCTCAGGGTAATCAGGGAAGCCAGATACAGGCGGGTAGTGGTCATAATGATATGCATACATATTAGTTAGTGACGATGCCAGGAGACAGGCCATGAACGCACCGCAAACCTTGTCGCGATGGACGCAAACAGGCTCCAGCCGGATTCCATTTTGGGTCTACACCGATGCGCAGCTGCATCAGCGGGAACTGGACAGCATTTTTTACGGCCCGCACTGGAGCTATGTGGGTCTGGAAATCGAGGTGCCGAACGTGGGCGACTACAGGCTCAGCCATGTCGGCCAACGTCAAGTGATCCTGGTGCGTGACCGTGTGGCGCCGAAAGACAGGGGTGTTGACCATGGCCTGCGTGTGGTGGAAAACCGCTGTGCCCACCGGGGCGTGCGCTTTTGTCAACAAGCTCATGGCAATGCGCGCAGCTTTGTGTGCCCGTATCACCAGTGGACTTACAAGCTCAATGGCGACCTGGCAGGCCTGCCGTTCAAAGATGGTGTGAAGGACGGTGATGAGGTCAACGGTGGCATGCCCGAGGGCTTCGACATCAAGGACCACGGCCTGCAAAAACTGCGCGTGGCGGTGTTGCATGGTCTGGTGTTCGCCAGCTACAGCGAGGCCGTGGAGCCCATTGAAGACTATTTTGGCCCGAATGTGATGCCGTGGATCAACCGCATTTTTCAAGGTCGGCAACTGACCCTGTTGGGCTACAACCTCCAGCGCATTCCGGGCAACTGGAAGCTGATGATGGAGAACATCAAAGACCCCTACCACCCCGGCTTGCTGCACACCTGGTTTGTGACCTTTGGCCTGT
>JAYUXO010000392.1:0-2943 GCA_043753505.1 Comamonadaceae bacterium | reverse complement strand
GCCCAGCGTGCCCAGGCAGTCAATCCCCAAGCAGAAGGTGCAGCAGTATTGGCGCTGGAAATCATGGATCCCAAGCAGCCCCAGGCTGAAACCCTGGGGCTGACTTATCTCGCAAACAAGCAGGTCAGCACTCCAGCACCACAGGTGCGCATGGGTTATGCGCGCGCCCTGCTGGATATGCAGCGTTATGCGGAGGCGAGCGAGCAACTTCAAAAAATAGTTGCTGATGTACCGGCATTTGCTGAAGCCTGGTTGGTGCTCGGAGCGCTGCAAGTTCAGGACAACCAGTTGGCCCTGGCCGACAAATCCTTGAAGCAATACCTGGCTTTGACGCAAGACCTGGCCGCCAGCGATGAGAAACGCCGCGGCCAGACGCAGGCGTTTTTGTCATTGGCACAAGTGGCTGAAAAGCAGCGTGACTTCGCGGCGGCCCAAGCCTGGCTGGATCGTATTGAAAACGCGCAAGACATGGTGAGCGCCCAAAACCGCCGGGCCTCGATTCTGGCGAAACAGGGGCGCCTGGACGAAGCCCGCCAGCTCATTCGGGCCTTGCCGGAACGCAGCCCTGAAGACGCCCGAACCAAACTGTTGGCTGAGGTGCAGCTGCTTCGCGACAACAAGCAATACAAGCAGGCCTATGACCTGCTGGCCAAGGCGTCCGAAAAAGAGCCAACCGATACTGACCTGCTGTACGAGCAGGCCATGATGGCCGAGAAAATCAGGAGCTTTACCGATATGGAGCGTTTGCTGCGCGTGGTCATCGCGGCCAAACCCGAGTCGCACCACGCGTACAACGCTTTGGGGTACTCGATGGCTGATCGCAATGTGCGCCTGCCCGAGGCCAAACTGTTAATTGAAAAAGCAGTGGCTTTTGCACCGGGCGACCCCTTTATTTCCGACAGTTTGGGCTGGGTGGAGTTTCGCCTGGGTAACAAAGCTGAGGCACTTCGCATCCTCGAAGCCGCATACAAATCGCGCCCGGATGCAGAAATTGCCGCGCATCTGGGCGAGGTGCTATGGAGCATGGGCCAGAAAGAGCGCGCGTTGACGATCTGGCGCGAGGGCCAGCTCCTGGCCAACGACAATGAAACTCTGCAGGAGACACTTAAACGCCTGCGCGTCAAGCTGTGAGTTGGGCGGTGCGACGTTTGATGATTGGTAGGTGGTTACAGGTTGTCTTGTTGGCCGCTACTATTTTAATAGCTTCCTGTGCAAGTAATACAACGGCGATCGACTCAAATGAGGCTCAAAACCGAGTCTGGACGGGTCGCTTGGGCTTGCAGGTTGAGACCAGCGACGCACAGCCTGCCCAGTCGTTTTCCGCCAGCTTCGAACTCAGTGGCAATGCGCAGGCTGGCCAACTGGTTCTGATCACCCCTTTGGGCAGCACCCTGGCGGTTTTGAGCTGGCAACCCGGTGAGGCATTGCTGCGAGAAGGCCAACAGATGCGCCGGTTTGACACGCTGAACGAACTGTCGGAAAAAGCCATTGGTACTGCCCTACCGATTGCCGCCCTGTTTAATTGGTTGCAAGGCCTGAATACACAGGTGCAGGGCTGGCAGGTGGATGTGTCGCAGTTACCCAGGCGTTTGATCTTGCATCGCGCATCTCCGCTACCACAGGCACAGTTGCGGTTGGTGATTGACCCATGAACCTGTACGACCTGAGCGCCCCAGCAAAACTGAACTTGTTTCTGCACGTTACCGGTCGACGTGCGGACGGCTACCACTTGATCCAGTCGGTATTCATGTTGATCGATTGGTGCGACACCTTGAACTTGGCGCTGCGCACAGATGGCTTCATTAGCCGGGAAGACTTGGGGGACACGGGTAATTGGAGTTTGCCGCCAGACGATTTGATCGTGCGCGCGGCGCGGGCGCTGCAGCGGGCCAGCAGAACGACACTGGGTGCGCACATTGGTGTTCAAAAGCGGTTACCGATGCAAGCTGGCTTGGGCGGCGGATCGTCCGACGCAGCGACCTGTCTGTTAGGTTTGAATCGTCTCTGGGGCTTGAACTGCACGGTGGCCCAGCTGTCAAAAATAGGCTTGGCTCTGGGTGCCGATGTGCCGTTTTTCCTGTGTGGTCACAACGCGTGGGTTGAGGGCATTGGCGAGCGCATCACGCCGCTGGTGGGCGATCAACGCTTGCCGCCCGCGCAGTTTGTGGTGGTCAAGCCGCAGCAAGGCGTGGAAACCGCCAGTATTTTTAGTTCGCAGCAACTGAAACGCGATACGGCCACTGCTACAATCCTGGGCTTTGCTGCAAACCCCTACGGCTTTGGTCACAATGATTTGCAGCCGGTTGCCCAGAATGCTTGCCCTGAAATAAACGATGTCCTGAGTTGGTTACACGCTCAGAATCTTGAAGGGCGTATGTCGGGTTCAGGTAGTGTGGTTTTTGCGCCGCTGGTCGGAGCGCCGGCAGGGCGGCAAGCAGCGATAGTTCCTTTTGAGGGCTGGCAGTGGAGGCAATGTAGTAATTTGGATGTTCATCCTCTGGTGGGGTGGGCATCCAGCGACATTTGATTCGGTGGGCGGTTTGTGGGCTTGTGAAAGCCTGAAACCGTCAACCCGTGTAGGGGAGTCGCCAAGTTGGTTAAGGCACTGGATTTTGATTCCAGCATGCGAAGGTTCGAGTCCTTCTTCCCCTGCCAAGTCTCAAGTTCTACGGATCATTTGATGATCGTACTAACTCATATCACACTCAATTGCTGGAATACTCATGCAGGCTCCTCAACCCCCTGATTTCATGGTTTTTACCGGCAATGCCAATCCAGGCATGGCAGCTGAGATCGCGAATCACCTCGGAATAAGATTAGGTTCAGCGACAGTTGGCCGCTTCTCGGATGGCGAAGTAACCGTCGAAATTAATCAAAACGTGCGTGCGCGTGACGTCTTTGTTGTTCAATCGACCTGTGCTCCAACAAATGAAAACCTGATGG
>JAYUXO010000391.1:0-7295 GCA_043753505.1 Comamonadaceae bacterium | reverse complement strand
CAGACGTTGCCCAACAGGAGCTGGCTCAATACACCCAACTGTGGACCTCAGCTGAGGGAGCTGCCTACTACAACCTGCTCAAGGAACGGATGAAGGTTCAGATCAAAGTGCCCAAGCCCGGCAAAAATACTGACGATACGTTGGCGCAGTCGGCAGGCGAGCAACGTTAACGCATCCATATTTTTGATCATTTCGGCCTATAGCCCTTGTGGATACTGCTGAAGCAGCTATCAAATATATAGCGTTTTGTTGCGTTGTGGATGGCTATCAATAGTCCAGCCGCTCAGGCCTGATCTCTTGCAGGATGGTGGTGGCAATTTCTTCAATGCTTTTGGTGGTGGTGGAGAGCCAGCGCACCCCGCTCCTGCGCATCATGGCCTCGGCCTCCGCCACCTCCATCCGGCAGTTGTCCAAAGCGGCGTAGCGGCTGTTAGGGCGGCGCTCGTTGCGGATCTCGCTCAGGCGCAAGGGGTCAATGCTCAGGCCAAACATTTTGTTGCGGTGCGGTACCAGGGCCGGCGGTAGCTGCTGGCGCTCAAAGTCTTCAGGAATCAGCGGATAGTTGGCGGCTTTCAGGCCGTATTGCATGGCCAGGTACAGCGAGGTAGGTGTTTTGCCGCTGCGGCTGACACCCACCAGTATCACGTCGGCGCTTTCCAGGTCGCGGTTGCTCTGGCCGTCGTCGTGGGCCAGGCTGAAGTTGATGGCTTCAATGCGGTCGTGGTAGGCCTGGCTCTTGCTCACATCACTGAAGCGGCCAATGCGGTGGTTGCTCTTCAAGCCCAGCTCCTGCTCCAATGGGTTCACAAACGTGCCAAACATGTCCAACAGCATGCCTTTGCAGCCCGCCTCAATGACCCGCAGCACCTCCATGTTGACCAGGGTAGTAAAGACGATAGGACGTTTGCCTTCCGTATCCAGCGTGTGGTTGACATGGCGCACCGCCTGGTGGGCTTTATCCACCGTGTCAACGAACGGCAGGCGCACATGACGGGCCTTGAATTCGAATTGCGCCAGGATGGCATTGCCAAAAGTTTCGGCGGTGATGCCAGTGCCGTCAGAGATAAAAAAAACGGTGCGGTTGTGCATGGATTTTGATGTTCAGCGTTATGCAAACAGCCCGCGTAAGTGCAGGCCTAGAATGAACTGATTATGAATTTCGTCTTTGCCATGCTCCCAGCACGCCATAAAAAGTACAACAGCGGCACGCATGCAAGCCACCTGGTTTTTAACTCTGGAGCTTCCCCATGTCAGCACTCTTTACCGCCACGGCGCTGGTGGTCCCGTTTGAGAATTTGAGAATGACCGATGTCGAGGCGGTGGGCGGTAAAAATGCCAGCCTCGGCGAAATGATTTCGCAGCTTCCCACTCAAGGCCCTGATGGGGTACGGGTGCCTACAGGCTTTGCCACGACGGCGCACGCTTTCCGCCAGTTTTTGGCTCATGACGGCTTGGCCGACAAAATTAACACAAAACTGGCCGCACTGGACACCGAAGATGTGCGCGCACTGGCCACCGTGGGCGGCGAAATTCGCGCGATGGTTGAAGCCCAACCCTTTCCCGGAGATCTGCAACAAGCCATTGGCGAGGCCTTTGCCACCCTGAGCGCAGGCAACCCAGCCGCCTCGTTTGCCGTGCGCTCATCCGCCACAGCCGAAGACTTGCCCGACGCATCCTTTGCCGGCCAGCAGGAAACCTTTTTGAACGTCGTGGGCATCGCTGACGTGCTGCACAAGATGAAAGAGGTGTTTGCCAGCTTGTACAACGACCGGGCCATCAGCTACCGCGTGCACAAGGGCTTTGCGCATGCAGAGGTCGCCCTTAGCGCAGGCGTGCAGCGCATGGTGCGCAGCGACCTGGGTGCAGCGGGGGTGATGTTCACCATCGACACCGAATCGGGCTTTGAAGACGTGGTGTTTATCACCAGCAGCTATGGCCTGGGCGAAACCGTGGTGCAAGGGGCTGTGAACCCTGACGAGTTTTATGTGCACAAGCCGATGCTGAAAGCGGGCAAGCGCGCGCTGATTCGCCGCAATCTGGGCAGCAAGCTCATTCAGATGGTGTTTGCCAGCGCCGCCGAAAAAGCCGCCACTGGCAAGTTGGTGCAAACCGTGGACGTGCCCACCGAGCAACGCAACCGTTACAGCTTGACCGACGCCGAGACCGAGCAATTGGCCCACTACGCGCTGGTGATCGAGCAGCACTACGGGCGCGCGATGGACATTGAGTGGGGCAAAGACGGCACCGACGGCCTGTTGTACATCCTGCAAGCGCGTCCCGAGACGGTCAAAAGCCAGCAGGCGGGCAAGCCTGAGCAGCGCTACAAGCTCAAGGGCCACAACGAAGATCAACGCCGCGTTCTGGCCGAAGGCCGTGCCATTGGCCAGAAGATCGGCACCGGCCCGGTGCGCCTTGTGCATAGCATTGCGCAGATGGACGAGGTACAGGCTGGTGACGTGCTGGTGACCGACATGACCGACCCCAACTGGGAGCCGGTGATGAAACGCGCCAGCGCCATCGTGACCAACCGCGGCGGGCGTACCTGCCATGCGGCCATCATTGCGCGCGAGCTGGGCATACCGGCAGTCGTGGGCTGCGGCGACGCCACCAGTCTGCTCAAGCCCGGCACGCTGGTGACTGTGAGCTGCGCCGAGGGCGATACGGGCTACATCTACGACGGCTTGCTGGAAACCGAGGTCACCGAGGTGCAGCGCGGTGCCATGCCCCCCATCAAGACCAAAATCATGATGAACGTGGGCAACCCGCAACTGGCTTTTGACTTTTGCCAGTTACCCAACGAGGGTGTTGGCTTGGCAAGGCTGGAATTCATCATCAACAACAACATTGGCGTGCATCCCAAAGCGATTCTTGACTACCCCAATATTGATGCGGATTTAAAGAAAGCCGTGGAGTCGGTGGCGCGCGGTCATGCCTCGCCCCGTGCGTTTTATGTGGACAAAGTGGCCGAGGGCATTGCCACTATTGCAGCGGCTTTCTGGCCCAAGCCAGTGATCGTGCGTTTGAGTGATTTCAAGAGCAACGAATACCGCAAGCTCATCGGCGGCAGCCGTTATGAGCCGGAGGAAGAAAACCCCATGCTGGGCTTTCGCGGCGCGGCGCGCTACATCAGCGCCGAATTTGGCGAAGCGTTTGCCATGGAGTGCGACGCCCTCAAACGCGTGCGCGGTGCGATGGGGTTGACCAACGTGCAGGTGATGGTGCCTTTTGTGCGAACCCTGGCCCAGGCTGATAAGGTCACCCAGCTGTTGGCAGCACACGGCCTGGCGCGTGGCCAGGACGATCTGAAAATTATCATGATGTGCGAGGTGCCCAGCAACGCGATTCTGGCCGACGAGTTTTTGCATTATTTCGACGGCTTTTCCATCGGATCGAACGACCTGACCCAGTTGACCCTGGGCCTGGACCGCGACTCCGGCCTGGAGTTGCTGGCCGCTGACTTTGACGAACGCGACCCGGCCGTGAAAGCCCTGTTGCTACGCGCCATCAAAGCCTGCCAGGCGCAGGGCAAATACGTGGGCATCTGCGGCCAGGGTCCCAGCGACCACCCTGACTTTGCGCAGTGGCTGGCTGACCAGGGCATTGCATCCATTTCCTTGAACCCCGATAGCGTGATCGATACCTGGCGGCAGCTAGCAGCTGCTTGAGGCGCATGCGGTTTTTGATGAAAACGGTTGGTAACCCTTTTCGATACTGCTCAAGCAGCTATTGATTCAGTAGCGCTTGACGGTCCAGCCCGTGGCTGCAGTCATACAGATCGCATGAACCGCCAACTCGACTTGGGCGCGTCGCAGGCCGTGCAGACGCTTGCGCCGGGCGTGTACTGGTTGCCCGGCGCAGCTGACAGCACGGCGCTGCTGGCCCTGGTAAATGCGGTCAGCGCGCAGGCCCCGTTTCGTCACTTCTGCGTCAAGGGCGGCAAAACCATGTCGGTGGCCAACACCAATTGCGGTGCGCTGGGCTGGACATCCAGCGCCCAGGGTTACCGCTACACGACGCAAGACCCGCAGACCGGCCAGCCCTGGCCAGCGATACCGCAACTGTTTTCAACGCTTGCCACCCAATGGGCTGCGGTGGCCGGATTTGACGGGTTTGAGCCCGACGCCTGCCTGATCAACCGCTACACCGGTTCGGCCCAACTCGGTCTGCACCGCGACAGCGACGAGGCGGATTTTTCACAACCCATCGTGTCGGTGTCCATGTGCTGCAGCGCCGTATTTTTGTTGGGTGGCCTGCGCCGCAGCGATCCGCTGGCACGCGTGCCGTTGCACGACGGCGATGTGTTGGTGTGGGGCGGCCCGGCGCGGCTGCGCTTTCATGGGGTGCGGGCGCCGCAGGTTGATGCGGTGGGTGTGACGCAACGCTTCAATTTGACGTTTCGCAAGGCGGGTTGAAGCCAAATCGACCTCCCGATGTTTGCCGCTCGGTAGTTGGTTAGCTACTATTTTGATAGCTGCTTGAGCAATAATTAAAAGGGCTAGAGGCTTTTCTGACTTAAAAACCGCTCAGCACGACAGAAAAATGGGGGTCAGATCTCGATTCAGGACGCGGTTCATCCGAAGACTCAAAGGATCATTACGAAATCGGGCTCTGACCCCCATTTTTATGTTCCGGCGCGGGACGGTTCGGCGTGCGACGGCTTGCAGTCTCCGGATACACGCACTGGGTAATGGACAGCACCGATCTACGCAGCGTCATGAAAAATAATGCCCGCCGTGAAGCGCTGCCCCCGCGTGAGTGCGCTCACGCCGTGGCGCAGGTTCACGCGGTATGTTCCGCGCGTTCCCTGTACCGGCCTGTGGTGCACCGCAAAAATCACGCCTTCGCCCTGAACCAAAGGCACCACATGCGGGCGGCTTTGCATGCGGGGGCGCTGCTCGACCAACACAAACTGGCCACCGTCAAAGTCCGCACCCGGTTGCGACAGCAAAACCGCCACTTGCAAGGGAAACACGTGCTCGCCATACAAATCCTGGTGAAGGCAGTTGTAGTCGCCTTCGCCGTATTTGAGTAGCAGCGGGGTCGGGCGGGTTTGGCCAGCCTGGTGGCAACGCGCGAGCATGTCGGCCAGTGTGTCGGGGAAGCGTCGCGCCAGTTTCATGGCGGCTTGCCAGGCGTTGGCCACGGGTGCCAGGTGCGAATACAGCCCCTCGCGCAGTTGACCGACCAGGTCGGTCAGTGGATAGCTGAAATATTGGTACTCGCCCCGACCAAAACCGTGGCGCGACATGACCACGCGGCTTCTAAATCGCTGTGTGTCGTCATAGCTGGCTGATAGCTGCGCGCATTCGGCTTGGGTCAGCAGCACGCCGGTGCGGGCATGGCCGTGGGCATGCAGTTGGCTGTGAATCGTGGGCCAGTCCAGCTGCGCAAGGCGCTCGGGCACTGTGCTCACGGCTGCTCGGCTTGCATCACCCGTACCTGCTTCTCACGCGCCAGCAACTCGGCCTTGCGCGCGGTGCCCCAACGGTAGCCCGACAGGCTGCCATCGGCCTTCACCACGCGATGGCAAGGAATGGCCATGACCAGTTGATTGGCAGCACAGGCTTGTGCCACCGCCCGCACGGCTGTGGGTTGGCCGATCCGCTGCGCCACTTGCGCGTAGCTGGCCGTCTCGCCCAACGGAATGTCCTGCAGAGCCTTCCACACGCGCTGCTGAAATACGGTGCCTTGAATATCCAGCGGCAGGTCTTTGAGGCTGCGGGGCTGCTCAATGAAGCTGAGCACCTTGCCCAGCCACTGGGTGAATTGCGCATCAGCTGCCTGGAATGCAGCTTTGGGAAAGCGTGTGCGGGTGCGGGCCAGCAGGTCATGTGCTGAATCACCAAACTCAATGGCGCACACCCCGCGCGCAGTCGCCGCCACCAGAATCACGCCCAGCGCGCAAGGCTCCACCGCATAGCGAATCTCCAGGCCTTGCCCACCGCTGCGAAAGCTGCCGGGTGTCATGCCCAACAGGGCGTCTGCGCCATCGTAAAAGTGGCCCGAAGAGTTGAAACCCGCGTCGTAAATCGCATCGGTAATGGTTTGCGGTTTGTCCAGCGCGCTTGCTAAACGGCCCTTGATCAGTGCCTGCTGGTAGCCCTTGGGCGTGAGGCCAGTGGTGGCCTTGAACACGCGGTGCAGGTGGTGCGGGCTCATGCCCAGTTGCGTGGCCAGCGCTGTGAGCGAAAGCAGCGTGGCGCTGGCCTGCATCAGCTGGCAGGCCTTCGCCATCAAGTCATTGCGCGTGTGTTCATGGCTGATGCCATCCGGTTTGCAGCGCATGCAGGCCCGAAAGCCCGCAGCCTGCGCCAACTGCGTGGTGTCAAAAAACACCACGTTGTGCCGCTTGGCAGGTTTTGCGGGGCAGGATGGACGGCAGTAAATGCCGGTGGTGGTGACAGCGAAAACAAATTCACCGTCCAGGTCTTTGTTTTTGCTGACGACGGCTTGCCAGCGCGAGTCGTCCGGGGTGGGGGTTTTTGTTGCGGGTGCTTTTACGGTGAGTGGCGTCATCACAGGCTCCTGTCTGGCTTTGATGTGCGCAACTGTAGGCAGTCGCCAGGGGCTTGCCACTTCGAATCTTGCCGTCGAATTCAGCAGGAGACTTGAGCGCTGCGATGCAAAGATCTTTTGGGTAGTGCCTCAAGCACTGCCCCACAACCTGAACGGAACATGTCGCGCAGCACTTACAAAGTCTTTGTCTGAGGACAGAAGCGTTATCTCGTAACGCCCGCACAGTTGAATAAGCAGCGCATCAATGGTGCCAATTTGCACACCGCCTCTTCTGCAGGCATTTCGAACCTCAGCGGCGGCAACATGGTCCTGGCGGTCGGGTTGAATCAATGGCAGAGCGCCAAATCGGTTGATGATGGCTTCCTTCGCTTTTGGGCCGCTAAATCCCTGCAACAGCTCCTGCAGAACCAAGCCCGTGGTGACCACAGCGTCCGCGCCATCAAGTGCTTCGCGCAGGGCAATGACTTCCCTGGCCTCCATCGGGCTGTCGCGCCTCAACGCTAAAGACCAGACGCTGGTATCGACCAGCAGCGTCATGACCTTGACCGCTCAGCCTTGTAATCGTAGGCAGAGTCCCATTCCAGCTTTCCAAACAGCTCGGCCACACGCCGTTGCTCGCGCCTGGCGATGAACTCCTTCAAAGCAAGCGTGACCGCAGCCTTCTTCGTGGACTCTCCACTGACAGCGACGACGCGGTCAAGCAAAGCTGGATCTAAAGCGAGATTTGTTGCCATGTTGCACTCCTTGTGTAGCAGTCTACACATCGAAAATTTGCTGTG
>JAYUXO010000390.1:0-7299 GCA_043753505.1 Comamonadaceae bacterium | reverse complement strand
CCTTTTGTGGGCCAGTACTGTGCACAAACTCCGAATCGCTCAACCCGCGCATGCTCGACCACATTCCGCATGATTTCGCGAATTGAATATAAAGTGTCTCAAAGAGTCTTAGAGAAATAGAAAAACAAGCTCCTCAGTCGGACGTTGCGCCTGCAGCACCTTGCAAAACGGAAAAGCGGTGAAAGTTGTCAGGCTTTCTGGTACGCGAATAGTGGTTGAGAGCATTTGGTTGGGTGTGGTGGGTCAAGTAACAAAATACGTAGCGCCCAAAAACCCCTGCTCATCCGCAAACCACCCCAACACCGGCACCGTGCCCGGCAGCACCGGCATTACCTGCACCGGCAACTGCTCCCACGCAAACTGCTGGCCCTCGCGCATGTGCAACTCGCCATCCCACGCAAAGACTTTGCAGAAGTTCAGTTGCACCAGGGCGTGGGGGTAGTCGACCGTTTCGGTTTTCCAGGGCTGCACCGCGCTGGGGGTGGTGTGCACGGTGATGCCAAGTTCTTCGTGCAGTTCGCGGCGCAGGGCTTGCTCGACAGACTCACCTGCTTCCAGCTTGCCGCCGGGGAATTCCCAGTAGCCGGCGTAGACCTTGCCGGGTGGGCGCGAGGTGAGCAGGAACTGGCCATCCGGGCGGATGAGCACGCCTACAGCGACTTGCACCAGCGGACGGTCCAGGCCGCCTTCGCGCGGATGGCTTGCGTCCGCTATTAAAGATATAGCTGCTTGAGCAGTATTCACAAGGGCTACAGGCCGATTTGGCTTAAAAACGCTCAATGCTGCCCGGCGTAGTCGCGCGCAAACTGCCAGGCCACGCGTCCGCTGCGGGAGCCGCGTTCCAGGGCCCAGACCAGGGCTTGGGGCCTTGCGGCGGCAATCGCCTGCGGCGTTACGCCGAAGGATTGCAGCCACTGGGCGACGATGGCCAGGTATTCGTCCTGGTTAAACGGATAGAAGCTGACCCACAGGCCGAAGCGTTCGGACAAGGAGATTTTTTCTTCAATGACCTCGCCGGGGTGCACTTCACCATCGTCCGTGTGCTTGTAAGTGAGGTTGTCCTTCATGTGCTCGGGCAGCAGGTGGCGGCGGTTGCTGGTGGCGTAGATCAGCACATTGGGGCTGGGGGCCGAGACCGAGCCGTCAAGTACCGACTTGAGCGCCTTGTAGCCGGGCTCGCCATCCTCAAAGCTCAGGTCGTCGCAAAACACAATGAATTTCTCGGGGCGATCGGCCACCACGTCCACGATGTCAGCCAGGTCGATCAAGTCGGCCTTGTCCACTTCGATCAGCCGCAGGCCCTGGCCCGCGTATGCGTGCAGACAAGCGCGGATGAGGGACGATTTGCCAGTGCCGCGCGCGCCGGTCAACAGCACGTTGTTGGCAGGTTTACCTTGCACAAACTGCAGCGTGTTGCGCTGGATTTTTTCTTTTTGAACGTCGACTTCTTTGAGATCTGACAGGCCCATGGCCGCCAGATGGCGCACCGGCTCCAGGCTGCCGTGGCCGCTGGCGCGCTTGCGGTAGCGCCAAGCAATGCCTTCCGAAAAATCGGGGGATTTCATTGGCTGGGGAATGACCGCTTCGATGCGATCCATCAGCGCAGCGGCGCGGGTCAGCAGGTGTTCGAAATGTTCGTTCAAGCGGGGGCTCCGGGTTCAGAAATACAGGATGCAGGGACGCAGAATTGGCAGAAGTTACGCAGAAGACGCAAAAGGATTCAGGAAAGGCATCAAAAACTCAGGAACTATCCAGCTGTTTCTCTGCGATTTCTGCGCAACTGCAGCCAATTTTGCGTGCTGCCCCGGATTCCGATTCAGGACCGGTAATCCGCGTTAATCGTCACATAGTCATGACTGAAGTCGCAAGTCCACACCGTGTCCACCGCGTCACCGCGCCCCAGCACCACCCGCACCGTGATCTCGCTTTGCTTCATCACGCGCTGGCCGTCTTCTTCCCGGTAACTGGGGTTGCGGCCGCCTTTGACGGCGACATGCACGTCGTCCAGGTACAGGTCAATGCCGGTTTGATCCAGATCGGCAATGCCTGCGTAGCCCACAGCGGCCAGAATGCGGCCCAGGTTGGGGTCGCTGGCAAAAAACGCCGTTTTGACCAGGGGTGAGTGGGCGATGGCATAGGCTACCTGGCGGCATTCGGCGGTGGTTTTACCGCCCTCCACGCGCACGGTAATGAACTTGGTGGCCCCTTCGCCGTCGCGCACGATGGCTTGGGCCAGCTTTTGCGCCACCTGCTGCATGGCAGCTTTCAAAACTTGGCCGTTGGGGCTGGACAGCGACGCAATGGACGCGTGGGCGGCCTTGTTGGTGGCAATCACCACAAAGGAATCGTTGGTCGAGGTGTCGCCATCAATCGTCACGCGGTTGAAAGAGGCTTCGGCCAGTTCCAATGCCAGTTGCTGCATCACCGACTGGTCTGCCCGCGCATCGGTGGCCAGAAAGCCCAGCATGGTGGCCATGTTGGGGCGAATCATTCCCGCGCCTTTGCTGATGCCGGTGATGGTCACCGTGGCACCGTCAATTTCCACCTGGGTGCTGAAAGCCTTGGGCAGGGTGTCGGTGGTCATGATGCCTTCAGCGGCACGCAACCAGTGGTCGGCTTTGGCATCAGCCAGCGCGGCGGGTAGGCCGGCTTGGATGCGGTCCAGCGACAGCGGCTCCATGATCACACCGGTGGAAAAGGGAAGAATTTGCTCGGGTGCAATGTTCAGGTGCTGGGCCAGCGCAATACAGCTCGCGCGGGCTCGGGCCAAGCCGTCCTGGCCGGTGCCGGCATTGGCGTTGCCGGTGTTGATCAACATCGCGCGAATACCGTAGCCTGCAGCCAGATGCTCGCGGCACACCTGCACCGGCGCAGCGCAAAAGCGGTTCTGCGTGAACACGCCGTGCACCGATGCGCCCTCGTCAATCAACACCACCGTCAAGTCTTTGCGGTTGGCTTTGCGGATTCCCGCCTCGGTGATGCCCAGGCGAATACCGGGAATGGGGTGCAGGTCGGCGGCTTGGGGGGCGGACAAGTTGACGGGCATTTGTGACTTTCAAGAATCGAAAACAGGGTCATTCACCGCAAAGGCGCGAAGGCGCGAAGGCGCAGAGAAAGCGGGTCAGAGGAATGCAAATTATTAATCTGGATTTCTGCAGCAGTGGCATTGACATTTCGGCTTACGAACACCACTAATCAAAAGTTATCTCTCTGCGCCCCTCGGCGTTCTCTGCGCCTCTGCGGTGAAGGACGTCCAGATTCGGCCTACAACTCACCGTAACTGTGCAGCCCCGACAAAAACATGTTCACACCCAAAAATGCAAACGTCGTGATAGCCAGCCCCACCAGCGCCCACCAGGCTGACAGCGTACCGCGCAGGCCTTTCATCAGCCGCATATGCAGCCAGGCGGCGTAGTTCAGCCACACGATCAAGGCCCAGGTTTCCTTGTGGTCCCAGCTCCAGTAGCCGCCCCAGGCTTCAGCCGCCCACAGCGCGCCCAACACAGTGGCAATGGTGAAAAAAGCAAAACCCACCGCGATGGATTTGTACATCACGTCGTCCAGCACCTCAAAGCTGGGCAGCTTGTCGGCAATGCGCCTGCGCAGCGCCAGAATGCTGCCCACAATTAACGCGGAAATGCCGAAGTACACAAACCAATAGCTGGCACCGCTTTCCAACGCGCCCTGGCGGAACACGATGGGCTCCAGGCACAGCACCAGGCCCAATAGAAACAGCGGGGCCAGCTTGTACCAACGTGTCTCCATGGCTTGCTGCTTGATGAGGTAAGCAAAAGCCACCATGGCCGCCAGCGCAAAGGTGCCATAACCCACAAAATTGGCGGGCACATGCAGCTTCATCCACCAGCTTTTCAGGGCGGGCACCAGCGGTTGAATTTCATGCGCCTCGCGCACCACGGTGTACCAAAGCAGAAAACCCACCGCCGCACTGACCACCAACATCACAAACGCGCCCAGCGAGCGGGTTTGGTACTGGTCTTCAAAGTACAGATAAAACGCGGTCGTCATCCAGCAGAACATCACAAACACTTCGTACAAATTGCTCACGGGAATATGGCCGATATCAGGCCCGAGCAAATAGCTTTCGTACCAGCGCACCATCGTGCCAATCAGCGCCATGCCCACCGCCACCCAGGCCATGCGTGAGCCGATCATGGACATCGCGTCGCTTTGACCCCCACCTTCTGTTTTGCTCAGCATGCCAATCCAATAAAAGATCGTGCTCATGAAGAACAGCATGCTCATCCACAAAATGGCCGACTGGCTGGACAAAAAGTATTTGAGCCAGAACACCGTGTCGGCCCGAGCCAGACTGCCCGCGCCGTCTTGCTGGTAGGAGGCAATGGCCAGCAGCGAAAAGCCGGTCACTACCAGCATCAACACCCGCAGCGGCCGCCAGAACCACCCCATCCAGATGGCTGCGGGAACCGTGCCCACCAAAATGGCTTTTTCATACACGTCCATGAAACTGGCGTAGCGCGTGAACGCAAACAGGCCACCGGCGATCACCAGCGCGGCAAACAGCCAGTCAAACCAGTTGCGACGGGCGAAAAAGCCTTCGTTCAGGGTGATGGTTTTCGTCAGGGTGGCGGTGTTCATGGGGTGTCTCCTTTTCCGGTGTCGGCAATCGAAATCAGTTTCTGCTTGAGCTTGACAAATTCACGGTCGCTATCCAGCGTCTGACGGTTGGTTGACAGGGCCATAGTGGCTTGGGTGGTGCCGTCCTGTTTCGATGTCAGCCACACCCACACCCGCCGCTCGCGCACGTACAGCATGGCAAAAATGCCGACGATCAGCAACAGGCAACCCAGATAAACAATGTTGCGCCCTGGGGCGCGTGAGACCTGGAACACGCTGGCTTGCACCTGGGTGAAGTCTTTGAGCTGAAAGGCCATGGGCGCGGGGTACAGGTGGGCGTCGCTCAGTGCCAGCACGGCCTGGGTCATGAAGGCTTGGGTTTTCTCGCTGGGCTCAAGTGGTTTGAGGCCCGCTTGTGCACGCGTGATTTGGGCCAGCTCGAACAACGCGCCATTCAAGATGCGTACCAGCACCTCACCGGCCCGGGCACGCTCGGCCTCTGGTACGTTGGCCTGCATGAAGTCAGAGATAGCTTGCAGGCCACCACTGCGGTTGTCGTCTATTTTTTGATCATTTATGCCACCAGCCCTTATGGAATCTGCTGGCGCAGCTATGTTTACAGGATCGACCTTCTCTGCGCCCGCAAACAAAGCCAATGCCCGCGCCGCTGATGCGCCGAGCTGCTGCGCCAGCTCGGGCCGCGTGGGATCGACTGCCTTGGCGGCGTAGCGGCGCACCGCTTCGGCGCGCAGCGCAGGGTCGAGCAGGGCCAGGCGCAGGCGGGCAAAGCCATCCAGGTTGCCGTCTTCATCAGCCGGGGCGCGCAGGTAGCGAAAGGCCTCGGCGGGTGTGTCGCGCAGGCCCATCAAAAAGACCGGTACGCCATCACCCATATCCACGGGCAGCATGTAGTTGTGAAACTCGCGCGCTTGACCCGCGCCATCACGCAGCTTGTAGGTGATGCTGGGGCCGACATTGCGCAGCTCTTTTTTGGTGGTGGTTTTGTTGGCCGAGCCCAGGCGTGACTCGATGGATTCACGCAAATCAACCTTGCGCACATCAATGCCTGACTCGCCCCCAGCGCCCGTGCTTTTACCGCTGAAGTTTTCGACGTTGATCACGCGCAGCGCCGCATATTCGAGGCTGAGCTTTTCTTGACTGTCGCCCCGCTTGAGTTGGGACGAACCGCCAATCGTGCCGTCGATCTCGAACGCCTTGCCGCCCGCCACCAAGGGCACAGCCTGCAGCTTCACCGCCGAGCCGCCATCGTCAAAGCTGGACTGATAAATCTCGATGCCACGGTAGCTGGCCGGATGGTTCACCTCCACGCGGGCCTCTTTGCGCTCGCCGGTTTCCTTGTCGTGGATCACGATTTCGCTGGCAAACAGCTTGGGCATGCCGGTGGAGTAGTACTCGACGATGAACTTTTTCAGCTCAATGGAAAACGGCAGGTCTTGCAGCACGATGCCGTCTGACTGATTCAGTATGGCAGTGGACGACCGCGTGCCCTCGGCCACCAGGATGTTGCCGCGGAATGTCGGGTTGGTGGGGCCCAGGCGGTGCTCGGGCTTCACGTCAGCAATCAGGCCGCCACCGCTGTACACCGACTTGTCACCCAGCCACATTTGCGCACGCACCACCAGGTCACCGTCGAACAAACCGCCTATGCACACCAGCACGATGGCGCTGTGCGCGGCGATGTAGCCGATTTTGTTGGCAGCGCCGGCTTTGGCAGCCACCATGAATCCGTTTTCTCGTTGTTGCAGTTTCACGCGCCAGCCGCCGCCAGCCAGCAAGGTGCTGATGCGATTGGCGGCTGCCTCGGGCGTTTCGGCCAGCGTGTTTTCAGCGCGGTGCTTGAAGGCTTTGAGGCTCTGCTCGCGCATGCCTTCTTTGAACACCTTCAGGTCGGCCAGAATTTTGGGCGTGCTGCGCGCGATGCACAGTGAGGTGGAAATCACCAGGAAAGCCAGAATCAACAAAAACCACCAGGCGCTGTACACCGCGTTCAACTGCACCGCGCTGAACACCGATGCCCAGAACGGGCCAAACTGGTTCACGTAATTGGTGGCGGGCTCGTGCTGCTTGAGCACGGTGCCAATCACCGAGGCAATGCAGATGACCGTCAGCAGCGAAATGGAAAACCGCATCGACGACAGCAACTCCACCGCCGCACGCAGCGCGTGCGAGCCGGTTTTCAAGCGAAGGCCGTGGGTGGAGGTAGACATGCGATTGTGTGGTTAGGAGCGCTTGCGATGCAGAAAAAATGGCGGGGCCTCGTATGAGGCGCCCGCCATGTTTGGGTGACCGAACGCCGTATTTAGTTCAGCGCAAACCGGCAATGTAGTCAGACACCGCCTTGATTTCACGGTCATTGAGTTTGGCCGCCACTTGGGTCATTTGCAGGTTGTTCTTGCGCACGCCGTCACGGAAATAGGTCAATTGGGTAGCGGTGTACTCGGCATGCTGACCACCCAGGCGGGGATACTGGGAAGGGATACCCGCGCCGCTAGGGCTATGGCAGCCTGCGCAGGCGGGCACCTGTCGGTCGGCAATGCCACCACGGTAGATGCGCTCACCCAGCGCCACCAGTTCTTTGTCTTTGGCAAAACCGGGCTTGACTGGCTTGGAGGCAACCCAGTAAGCGATGTTTTTCATGTCAGCATCGCTCAAGGCACTGGCAAAGCCTTTCATGATGGCGTT
>JAYUXO010000389.1:0-2951 GCA_043753505.1 Comamonadaceae bacterium | reverse complement strand
TTATGTGGTCTCGCTGCTGCTGACCTTCTGGCCCTGGACGGCGCTGTTGATTCCAGCGGCGTTCACGGCCTTCCAGCAGCGCAAAAACCCCGCTGTGCAGCTGTGCCTGGCCTGGCTTGTTCCCGCCTGGCTGATGTTTGAGCTCGCGCCCACCAAGCTGCCGCATTACGTGCTGCCACTGTTCCCCCCGCTGGTGGCGCTGGTGGCCTTGACTTTGCGCGACTGGGCGCAACTGCCCGCCTGGCTGCGCCGGGGCACGGTGGTGCTGTGGGTGGTGCTGGTGGCGGCAGTGGGCGCAGGCATGGCGGTGGCACCGCAAGCGGTGGGTGGCGCGTGGTCGCCCTGGGTGATGGGGGCAACTGGCCTGCTGGTGGTGGTTCTGTGCGTGGCGCTACTGCGTCATTCGGCTAGGCCACAAACGGCCATGACACAAACGGCCATGAACCACGCGGTGCTGTGGGCCGGTGGGGCGCTGGTGGCATTTCAGGTGGCTTTCTGGCAATTCACGCTGCCCGATCTGGAGCAGCCCTGGCTCAGCCGCACCGCAGCGCAATTGATTGCGCCGTATCGCGCGCAGTGCCCTGGCCCCGTGCTCAGCGCAGGTTTTGAAGAGCCCAGCCTGGTGTTCACACTGGGCACCGACACGAGGCTGGGCGCAGGCCGCATGCCGCAGCTCAGCGTAGCAAGCTGCCACCTGCTTTTAGTGGACGCGCATGCCTGGGCCAGTGTGACCGCGCAGCTCAATGGCCGGGTGATGGTGACGCTGGCCAGCGCCGATGGCTACAACTACTCCACCAACGAAAAAGCGCAGCTGACGCTGTACCGGCTGGAGCCTGCGCAGCAATGAGGAAATTGCCGCACCTGATGGTGCGCAGCTGGCGCGTGACTGCGCTGGCGATGGCGCTTGTTTTTGCGCTTGTTTTAGCCCTGGTGGCCCTGGTGGTGTGGGTAGACCAGCCGGTGGCCCGCTACATGGCTGGGTTGAACGCGTCGTTCGTCAACGCGTTTCAAACCATCACCTGGTTCGGCAAACCCGGCTGGGCACTGGTGCCGCTGCTGGTCGGGCTGGCAGCTGTGTGGGCCTGGCGGCGTTGGTTGCTGATGTATCCGGTTTCGATGCCCCTTTATGCAGCAAAAGTGCCACCAGCCCTTTTAAAACGTGCTCAACGCGCTATTATTTTTATACTCGCTGCCATGGCGGGTGCAGGCTTGATCGTAAACCTGCTCAAGCCTGTTTTTGGTCGCACGCGCCCCAGCGAGTTGATTGCGTTTGACCAGCATTTTTTTGCCTGGGTCCGGCTCTCGGACACCTGGATCAACGCCACGCTCAACTCGTTTCCGTCGGGCCACGCCGCCGCCATCGTCTCGCTGGCCGCCGCGCTGGGCTGGCTGTTTCCGGGCGGCAAGTGGTGGTTTTACGCGGCCAGCCTGCCGGTGGCCATAAGCCGGCCGGTGGTGGGTGCGCATTACCTGTCGGATGTGCTGGCGGGCGCGGTGGTGGCAGTGCTGTGGACGGGCTGGTTGGCACGGCGCGCCTGGTTTGGGGTTGTGAGGACGACGGGTGTTGCGCCGTTGGCGCCAGAAAACACCTCCCTCACCCCAACCCTGTCCCCGCAAAGGGAGAGGAAGCAAGACCCGCATGCCGGGCGGGCTGGGAAGTCCAGCGTGAAAACCACCCAAAATACCCCTACCAAGCCCCGCAGCAAACGCATTCGCCGGGCGGTAGGCCGCTGAACCCCACCTCTTCTGGAATACACATGGAAATTTTTGACTACGACAACGTGCTGCTCCTGCCCCGCAAATGCCGCGTAGAAAGCAGGAGCGAATGCGATACCAGCGTCACGCTGGGCGAGCGCAGCTTCCGCGTCCCGGTGGTGCCCGCCAACATGAAAACGGTGGTGAACGAGGCGCTGTGCGTGTGGTTGGCACAAAACGGCTTTTTTTATGTCATGCACCGGTTTGACCTGGACAACCTGCAGTTTGTCAAAGACATGCACGCCAAGGTCTGCTACGCCTCCATTTCGCTGGGCGTCAAGCAGGCCGACCACGACACGGTGAAACAGCTGGCCGGAGCTGGATTGACACCCGAATACATCACCATAGACATTGCCCACGGCCACGCCGACAGTGTGAAAGTGATGATCGAACACATCAAGGCCCACCTGCCCAACAGCTTTGTGATTGCCGGCAACGTGGGTACGCCCGAAGCCATCATCGACCTGGAAAACTGGGGGGCTGACGCGACCAAGGTGGGTATTGGCCCCGGAAAGGTTTGCATCACCCGTATGAAAACCGGCTTTGGCACCGGCGGCTGGCAACTCAGCGCGCTCAAGTGGTGCGCCCGCGTGGCCACCAAACCCATCATTGCCGACGGCGGTATTCGCGAACATGGCGACATTGCCAAAAGTGTGCGCTTTGGCGCCACGATGGTAATGATTGGCTCCATGCTGGCCGGACACGAAGATTCGCCGGGTGCCACAGTGGAGGTCGACGGCAAGCTATTTAAAGAATACTACGGCAGTGCTTCTGACTTTAACAAAGGTGAATACAAGCACGTCGAAGGAAAACGCATTCTGGAGCCCATCAAAGGCCCACTGGCTGGCACCTTGAAAGAAATGCAGGAAGATATTCAAAGCTCCATCAGTTATTCAGGTGGCACCAAACTCATGGATATACGCAAGGTGAATTACGTGATATTGGGCGGAGACAATGCGGGTGAACATTTGTTGATGTGAGTCGCCTGGGGATAGCACGCAGCACGTTAAATTTAAGCAAAATCGGTGTGTAGCCCTTATGGATATTGCTGAGACAGCTATCATTTAAATAGCACCGTGCCCGCCTTTGTTTCGCCCGCCCTCCATCACAGGTTGCCGCAAGTCGCCCCAAGGTGCTCACAACTCCTTAAAAAATACCCCGTATCATTAAAAGGCTTTTTTTACCAATCGTTAACC
>JAYUXO010000388.1:0-17870 GCA_043753505.1 Comamonadaceae bacterium | reverse complement strand
ATCCATGACAACCCCTTCCGCCAGCACCCCGACAGACGCAGCCGACGCACTGGTCGAATGCCGCAACCTGCGCTTTGGGTACGGCGAGCGCCTGATTCTGGACGGCGTGAGCTTTTCAGTACCGCGCGGCAAAGTCACCGCGCTGATGGGTGCATCGGGTGGCGGCAAGACCACGGTGCTGCGCCTGATCGGTGGGCAAGTCAAGGCCAGCGGTGGTCAGTTGTTGGTCAATGGCCAAGACATGGCCACGCTGGATGCAGCGGGTCTGCGTGCTGCGCGCAGACGCATGGGCATGCTGTTCCAGTTTGGCGCGCTGTTCACCGACTTGAGCGTGTTTGAAAACGTGGCCTTTCCGCTGCGTGAGCACACCGATTTGCCCGAGGCGCTGATCCGCGACATCGTGCTGATGAAGCTCAACGCCGTGGGACTGCGCGGCGCGCGCGACCTGAAGCCCAGCGAGGTGTCGGGCGGCATGGCCCGCCGCGTGGCGCTGGCCCGAGCGATTGCCCTGGACCCGCAACTGGTGATGTACGACGAGCCGTTTGCCGGGCTCGACCCCATTTCGCTGGGCACCGCCGCCCGGTTGATTCGCCAGCTCAACGACGCGTTGGGCATCACCAGCATCGTGGTTTCGCACGACCTGGAAGAAACCTTTCGCATTGCCGACCAGGTGATCGTGCTGGCAAACGGAAAAATCGCTGCGCAAGGCACGCCCGACGAGGTTCGACAAAGCACAGACCCGCTGGTGCACCAGTTTGTCAGTGCCCTGCCCGACGGGCCAGTGCACTTTCACTACCCTGGTGTCACGGTGGCGCAGGATTTTGGCGGGGTGAAGGTATGAATTTGTTTAGTCCATCCGACATCGGCCTGGCCGTACGCACCCAACTGGCCGATTTGGGGCGCGCCACCCGCTTGTTTGTGCGTCTGGTGTGGTTGCTGGGCCCCACCTTGCGCCGCTTTGGCCTCGTGCGCGATCAGATTCATTTTTTGGGTAACTACTCGCTTGCCATCATCACGGTCTCGGGCTTGTTCGTCGGCTTTGTGCTGGGCCTGCAGGGCTACTACACCCTGCAGCGTTACGGTTCCTCGGAGGCGCTGGGCTTGCTGGTGGCACTGAGCCTGGTACGCGAACTCGGACCGGTGGTCACGGCGCTCCTGTTTGCCGGCCGCGCGGGCACGTCGCTGACCGCCGAGATTGGTTTAATGAAGGCTGGCGAGCAACTAAGCGCCATGGAAATGATGGCTGTCGACCCCATTCGCCGCATCCTGGCCCCGCGCTTTTGGGCTGGCGTGATCACCATGCCCCTGCTGGCTGCAGTGTTCAGCGCGGTGGGCATCATGGGTGGCTGGGTAGTAGGCGTAGCCATGATTGGTGTGGACGCCGGTGCCTTCTGGAGCCAGATGCAGGGCGGGGTGGACGTGTGGCGTGACGTGGGCAATGGCGTCATCAAAAGCTTCGTGT
This sequence comes from Comamonadaceae bacterium, assembly GCA_043753505.1. GTDB lineage: Bacteria > Pseudomonadota > Gammaproteobacteria > Burkholderiales > Burkholderiaceae_C > JAAFIW01. Next base: position 16,408 of record JAYUXO010000388.1, on the reverse strand, counting down.
TTGGCCTGACGGTCTCGTTCATCGCCTTGTTGCAGGGCTTTGATTCACAACCCACGCCCGAAGGCGTGTCGCGCGCCACCACCCGCACCGTGGTGGTGGCCTCGCTGGCCGTGCTGGGGCTGGACTTTTTGTTAACCGCGCTGATGTTCTCGATTTAGGTCGAATTAGGAGTTAAGCCGATGGAACGCTCGAAAAACGATTTGTGGGTGGGTTTGTTTGTGCTGGTGGGCGCAGCTGCCATCCTGTTTCTGGCCTTGCAGGCAGCCAATCTGCTCAGCTTGAACTTCAGCTCGGGCTACCGCGTGTCGGCCAAGTTCGACAACATTGGTGGCCTGAAACGCCAGGCGGCGGTGAAAAGCTCGGGTGTGGTGGTGGGCCGGGTTGAATCCATCGTGTTTGACGACAAATCGTTTCAGGCCCGCGTGAACCTTGACCTGGACACCCGCTACGCCTTTCCCAAAGACTCCTCGCTAAAAATTCTGACCAGCGGATTATTGGGCGAGCAATACATAGGGATTGAAGCGGGAGCGTCCGAGAAAAATCTGGCCGTGGGCGATACCATCGCGGCCACGCAATCCGCGGTGGTGCTGGAAAACCTGATCAGCCAGTTTTTGTACAACAAGGCCGCTGATGGCAGCACACCCGCAGGCTCACCAGCCACTACACCTCCAGGGAATGCATTAAAAAAATGAACACCATATTTCTTCAGGCTGTGCGCGCGCGCGCTTTGCAACTGACTGGCATGGCCTTGCTGGTGCTGGCCACCGGATGCGCCAGTGGCCCACGTGCCAGTCCCAATGACCCGTTCGAGCCATTTAACCGGGGCGTCTCCCGCTTTAACGACGGGGTAGACGAAGCGGTGCTCAAGCCGGTCGCCACCGCCTACCAAAACGTCACGCCGCGCCGCGTGCGCACCGGCGTGAGTAACTTTTTTGGCAACCTGGGCGACTTGTGGTCGTCCGTGAACAGCGCGTTGCAGCTCAAGCCACAAGATGCAGCTGAGAATTTCATGCGCTTTAACGTCAACACCCTACTGGGTTTGGGCGGGCTGCTGGACATTGCCAGTGAGTTGAACATTGATCGCCACAAAGAAGACCTGGGCCGCACGCTGGCCTACTGGGGTGTGCCTTCGGGGCCTTACTTGGTACTGCCACTTTTGGGCCCTTCTACCGTGCGGGATGCGGTTGCCATTCCGGTCGATGCGCTGGGCAATCCTTTGAGCTACGCCGATGGCCACACGCAAACGGTGCTGGGTGCCCTGCGGGTGGTGGAGGTGCGGGCGAACCTGCTGCGTGCCAGCAGCGTGCTGGACGAAGCAGCGCTGGACAAATACAGCTTCACCCGCGACGCGTTTTTGCAGCGCCGCAGCGCGTTGAAGCGTCCCATCGGCGGCGAAGAAGACAACGCACCGCCTGCGCCACCTGCGGAACCGACCGCCGCGCCAACCACTCAACCCGCTAAGCCGTGATCATTCAAGGCGATGCCGTGTTTCAGTTGCTTGCAACTCATGCGCGCCCTTGTCAGCCCAAACAACTTGTCCACACGTTAAACCGTAGGCGGAATGCTCCGCTACCCGAAAGCCAAACACCATGAACCGTCGATCCTTCAACACCTTCTTTAACCTGCTTGCGGCAACCGCAGTCCTTACCTTCGCGCCGTTTGCACACGCTGCCGACGAAGCACCAGATGCCTTGATCAAACGCATATCCGCGGAGGTGATGGACACCATCAAGGCCGACAAATCCATGCAGGGCGGTGACACCAGCAAAATCATTGCGCTGGTGGACAGCAAGATCATGCCCAACGTGAACTTTGCCCGCATGACCGCTGCTGCCGTAGGCCCTTCTTGGCGGCAGGCCACGCCCGAGCAGCAAAAGCGTTTACAGGAAGAGTTCAAAACCTTATTGGTGCGCACTTACTCAGGCGCGTTGGCCCAAATCAACGACCAGAGCATCACCATCAAGCCACTGCGTGCCAGTGCCAGCGATACCGAAGTAACGGTGCGCAGTGAAGTCACGGGTCGCGGCGAGCCAATTCAGCTGGACTACCGCCTGGAAAAAGTCTCTGGCCAAGGCGCGGGTTGGAAAATTATTAATTTGAATGTGTTGGGCGTGTGGTTGGTGGAAACCTACCGCAGCCAGTTTGCGCAAGAAATCAATGCCAAAGGCATTGACGGTTTGATTGCCGCTCTGTCAGAACGCAACAGCCGCAACGCAGCCAAAAAAGGCTGACCGCACAGCGCTTTGAACCCATGCTGCTGCCTGCTCAACTAACCCACGCCGATGCATCTGCCTGCGCGCACATGCTGATGCTCAGCCTGCGTGCGCAAACGGGCCAGGCGGCAGTAGCTGATGCGTCGGCGCTACAGACTTTTGACTCATCGGCACTGGCAGTGCTACTGGAGTGCCGCCGCGAAGCCAAGGCCATGGGAAAAACCTTATCGGTCAAAGCCATGCCCAGCAAGTTGCGCGAACTCGCGGTGCTCTACGGCATTGGCGAGCTGCTGCCCGCTGCACCCTGAACATTTCCCGCCATGCCGCGTGCGCGACACGTGGTGCGTAACAAGTCTCCCGATTGACAGCCGTCTTGCGCGGCAGGTCTAGAAAATGCCCACATGGGCACTCTCTACCTCGTCCGACACGGCCAAGCCTCTTTTGGCGCAGCAGACTACGACCAGCTCAGCGCACTGGGCCATCAGCAGTCGGTGCAACTGGGCACGTATTTCAAGCGCAAAGGCATCCTGTTTGACGCCGCAATCACCGGCACCTTGAAGCGTCACGTACAAACCTATGCGGGCATCGCGCAAGGTTGTGACCTGTCGTTGCAGCCACTGACACTGCCCGGCTTGAATGAATACGACGCCGACGCAGTGGTGGCTTGTGTCCACCCTGCTCCGCTGGAAAAGCCCGGCTCACCCGAGATGTATCGCCATCATTTCCGGTTGCTGCGAGATGGGCTGACGCAGTGGATGGCGGGTGTCGTCAGTCCTGTTGGCATGCCCACCTACACCGAGTTTGCAGCGGGCATCACCAGCGTCCTGGATCACGTGCGCGCCACGCACCATGGCAAAAACGTTTTGCTCGTATCCAGCGGCGGCCCGATCGCCACGGCGGTAGGTCACGTGCTAGCCACCAGCCCCGAGACCACGATCGAGTTGAACCTGCGCATTCGCAACAGCAGCGTGACCGAACTGGCCTTCACGCCCAAGCGCCACATGCTGCTGACCTACAACACCCTGCCGCATCTGGACGAACTGCAGTTCAAGGAATGGGTGACCTATTCGTGAGGTAGGTGTCGGGTGGGATGTAGGCAATATCAGCAACATTGATTGAATCGGCCACTCGCCCTTGCATTCATTGCTGAAGCAGCTATCAAAAACGAAGCACGTATTTATTTTGAACCGCGCGGCCTGATGAGCTGGTATTGCAAATGCGCCTTGACTTCTGGCCACTCGCCCTGCGTCAGGCTGTACATCACGGTGTCGCGGATGGTGCCGTCGCGGCGCAGTGCGTGACCGCGGATGACGCCGTCTTTTCGGGCACCCAGGCGTTCAATGGCTTGTTGCGATGCCAGGTTGTAGTTGTCAGTGCGCCAGCCCACCACGCGGCAACCCAGAGCTTCAAACGCATGGGTCATGAGCAGCAGCTTGGCGGTGGTGTTGACATGGCTGCGCTGCACGGTTGTGCGGTACCAGGTGTAGCCAATCTCCAGCCGTTTCACCGCAGGCAGGATGTCGTGGTAACTGGATGAGCCCAGTACGCGGCCGGTGACTGACTCGATGACCGCAAAGGCGAAGCGGTTGCCCTCTTCGCGCATGTTCAGCGCGGTTTCAATGTAAGCGCGGGTCTGCTCGGGCGCGGGAACCGAAGTCACGCGCAAGTTCCATAGCTGGCCGTCGGCTGCGGCGGCGAGCAAGCCTTCTTCATGCATCAGTTGTAGCGGCTCCAGGGTGACGCCATGGAGCGACAGGGAGACAGGCTTGACGAAGCCCATCAGGGATTACCTATGAGCATTCAATCGCCAGCCTGCATTTTCGCAGCCACCCAGCGCGCAATTTGTAAACCCGCGCCGCCGCCCAGACCGCACAGCAAAATGCCCACCACGCTGCCGGTCCCGTAACCCGCGCCCATCGGGTCTGCGCCAAAGGTTTTGGCAATGAACAGGCCCAGCAAGGCTCCTGCCACAAAGCCGATCGCATCGACCAGCCCATTGAGAAATTGTTTGTTCATGTTTTGCGTGCAACAGAAGTGGTGGGTGTGGGCGTCGCCGCGCACTGGGCTGGACGCTGCGCAGACTGATCGGTGCCCTGACACAGACGGCTCAATTCGTTTTGCGCAGCCCGGTGGCCCAGGTGCGCAGCACGTGCCAGCACCTCAATGGCGTGCCAGGGAACCTGAGCCGACAGTGTGTGACCTGAAATCAGCATTTCAGGTGTTTTTTTGCTGGCTGCCTGGCCTGCTGTAACCGGGCGGTTGGCGGGCCCGATGGCAGGTTTGCCTTGCAGCAGCTTGACGTAGTCCGTCACCAACAAATCTGCGTTGCTGGCCTTGAGCTTGGACAGTGGTGTGGCCAGCCCTGCGCGGGCACCGGTGTCAGGCACGTCGGCCAGCGTTTTGCCAGGGGTTGTCAGCATGGCGGCCATGTCATCCGGCACCGCTTTGCCCAGTCCAAAGGCTTTAGACAGTTCATCTGCGCTTTGCGCGCCAGCGGCGGTTGCACCCTCTGCGCTACCACCAACCGCGCCAACCTTGGCGATTGCATTGGCGCCGGTGGCCATTTCGGCCCCAGCGACCGCAGCGCCGCCAGCTGCGGCACCTTTTCCCACCGCGGCGACTTTTCCGCCAGCGGAGCCCAACTTGACCCAAGCGCCCGCGCTGGAGGGAACCAGCAGCGCCGACAGTGCCAAAGTGGCCATCAAGGTGCGGATCAAGGGGTGGGGCATGGGCTTATCGGTTGTTGCGTTGCATGAACACCAGTTTTTCAAACAGTGTCACGTCCTGCTCGTTTTTAAGCAAGGCCCCCACCAGCGGGGGCACCGACACCTTGTCGTCTTCGCTTTGCAAAATATCCAGCGGAATGTCTTCAGCCACCAGCAGTTTCAACCAGTCCAGCAGCTCGGAAGTGGACGGTTTTTTCTTCATGCCTGGCAGGTTGCGCACGTCGTAAAACGTCTTCATGGCAGCTGTCAACAGCTCTTTTTTCAGTCCCGGGAAATGCACATCGACGATCTTGCGCATCGTGTCGGCATCAGGGAACTTGATGTAGTGGAAAAAGCAGCGCCGCAAAAACGCGTCAGGCAACTCTTTTTCATTGTTGGATGTGATGAACACCAATGGCCGGTGCACTGCGCGAATCAGCTCGCGGGTTTCGTACACATAAAACTCCATGCGGTCAATCTCACGCAGCAAGTCGTTGGGAAACTCAATGTCGGCCTTGTCGATCTCATCAATCAGCAGCGCCACGGGCTGCTCGGCGGTAAAGGCTTGCCACAACACGCCTTTCAAAATGTAGTTGTGGATGTTTTTCACCCGCCCACTTCCGTCTGCGCCGTCCACGTCGGCCAACTGGCTGTCGCGCAGCCGGCTCACGGCGTCATATTCATACAAGCCCTGCTGCGCCTTGGTGGTGGATTTGATGTGCCACTGCAGCAGCGGCATGTTCAGCGCTTGAGCCACCTCTTCGGCCAGCATGGTTTTGCCCGTACCCGGTTCGCCCTTGACCAGCAGCGGTCGTTTTAAAGTGAGGGCGGCATTGACTGCCAGCATCAGATCTTGCGTGGCAACGTAATTGGCAGAGCCTTGGAATTTCATGGTGAGGTGATAGGCGAGAAGAGGTTTCAGTCGGTTTACAGGGGCGATCAGTCAAATGCCGCAACAGCGCTTGACGCAGGTGCGCTGGCTATAATCCCGCGCTGTTTCGCCCCTTTATTTCATCGGATTGTCTGCGCAAAATGAACCAGCTGTTGACCACGCTCTTCGCCCTTTCTGTCGCTTGTGTGACCTTCGGGGCTTCTGCTCAAGACAAAACGGGCGATGCGAAGGCTGGTGGAAAGAAGATTGCCATGTGCATAGGCTGTCACGGCATTCAGGGCTACCAAGCCAGCTTCCCCGAAATCTACAAGGTGCCAAAAATTTCGGGCCAAAGTGAAAAGTACATCATCTCCGCGCTCAACGCCTACAAAGCCGGCGAGCGCAAGCACCCCACCATGGTGGGTATCGCCACTTCCATGACCGATCAGGATATGGCCGATGTAGCGGCCTACTATTCAGTGCACGGCAAGACGGATGCCGTGCTGGCAGAGCAGCCCAGCAAGCAACCCAGCCCACAAGTGGCTGCTCTGCTGCAAAAGGGAGCTTGCGTGTCTTGCCACGGCGCCAACTTTGCCAAGCCGATTGACCTCACCTACCCCAAGATTGCCGGTCAGCATGCCGATTACCTGCTCGTGGCGTTAAAGGCCTACAAAACCGAGAACAACCCCAAGATTGGCCGCAGCAACGGCGTGATGGCCGGTATAGCCAAGCAATACACCAATGCCGAGTTGAAAGCGCTCTCCAACTACATCGCGTCGCTCGATGGAGACCTGAAGACGGTTGCCGACAGCAGGTTCCGGTAAGTACGTTCCGGTAAGTACGGTTCTTCCGGCCCGGTAGCAGGGCGACACGCTGCGCCAAACAAAAAAAGCCACCGGTCAGGTGGCGTTTTCAATGGCGCTGACCGAATAGCCTCATGCTGCCAGGCGTTGCTCAATCATCGCCTTGGTCGCCGTCAGTTCCTTCGGCAAGTGGTGCTGTAGCTGGGTGAACAGCTCATCGTGCAACTTCAGCTCGGCCTGCCAGGCAGCCTTGTCGATGCTGGTGACGGTATGGAATTGCTCGCCGGTGAAATCCAGACCCGTCCAGTTCAACTCTTCAAATGCAGGACTCACTCCGAAAATATGTTCCACGCCCTGTGGGCCAACCCTCGCCCCTTCCGTAGTGCTACCTTCGATGCGGTCAATCATCCACTTGAGCACGCGCATGTTTTCGCCGTAACCTGGCCAGACAAACTTGCCGTCGTCGCCTTTGCGGAACCAGTTGGTGGTGTAGATGCGCGGTAACACCGCTCCGGCTTTGGCCAGTTGCTGACCCATGTTCAGCCAGTGCTGGAAATAGTCGCTCATGTTGTAGCCCGCAAACGGCAGCATGGCAAACGGATCGCGGCGCACCACGCCCGCTTGGCCGGTGGCGGCGGCGGTGGTCTCACTGCCCATGGTGGCGGCCATGTAGACCCCTTCCACCCAGTTGCGCGCTTCCGTGACCAATGGCACGGTGGTGCTGCGTCGGCCACCGAAGATGAAGGCGTCGATCTTCACGCCCCGGGGGTCGTCCCAGGCGTCGTCCAGCGCCGGGTTGTTGATGGCGGCAACCGTGAAGCGGGCGTTGGGGTGAGCGGCCTTCGCGCCCGTTTCTTTAGCGATCGCAGGCGTCCAGTCTTTGCCTTGCCAGTCAATGCAGTGCGCCGGTACCTCACTCATGCCTTCCCACCACACGTCGCCATCGTCGGTCAGTGCCACATTGGTAAAAATCGTATTGCGGGTCAGGCTGGCCATGCAATTGGGGTTGGTAAGGTGGTTGGTGCCTGGGGCTACGCCAAAGTAACCCGCCTCGGGGTTGATGGCGCGCAATGTTCCGTCCGCCTGCGGTTTGATCCACGCAATGTCGTCGCCAATCGTGGTTACCTTCCAGCCGTCGAAGCCCGCCGGTGGGATCAGCATCGCAAAGTTGGTTTTGCCGCAGGCGCTGGGGAAGGCGGCAGCAACGTGGTACTTCTTGCCTTGCGGGTTTGTCACGCCCAGGATCAACATGTGCTCGGCCAGCCAGCCCGGGCCACCTGAACTTTGACCATCCGACCCCTGCGAGGCCGCCCTGCCCATGTTGGAAGCAATGCGCAGCGCAAAGCATTTTTTGCCCAGCAAGGCATTGCCACCGTAACCAGAGCCGTAGCTCCAGATTTCGCGGGTTTCGGGGTAGTGCACGATGTACTTGGTTTTGTTGCACGGCCATTTCACATCGGCCTGGCCGACCCGCAGCGGTGCGCCCACCGTGTGTACGCAGGGCACAAACTCACCGTTCACACCCAATACGTCATACACCGCCTTGCCCATCCGGGTCATGATTTTCATGTTTACGGCCACATATGGACTGTCTGACAGCTCGATACCGATATGCGCAATCGGTGAGCCCAGCGGGCCCATGCTGAAGGGCACCACGTACATCGTGCGGCCTTTCATGCAGCCGTCGAACAAGGCGGGCTCGGAAGGAGACCTCCCGGTCTCGAGGGTGGTACGCATCTCGGCAGGGGCCATCCAGTTATTGGTGGGGCCGGCGTCTTCTTTTTTCGCTGAGCAAATGTAGGTGCGGTCTTCCACGCGGGCGACGTCTGTGGGATCAGAGCAGGCCAGAAAGCTGTTGGGGCGCTTGGCTTCGTTCAGTTTTGTGAAGGTGCCTGCTTTGACCAGTTGTTGGCACAAACGGTCATATTCCGCGTCGCTGCCATCGCACCACACGATAGCGTCGGGCTTACACAGAGCCACCATGTCGGCCACCCAGGCGATCAGGCGGGCGTTTTTGACATGGTTAGGGGTGTTGAGGTTCAACCCCTGCATCACGGGCGAGTTCATGGGGACAGTCTCCTGAAAACAAAAATCGGCGGCAAATAAAAATACGCAGCGGCGACGTTGGGCACGGCTGCGGGGTAGGGCAACCTGGAGGCGGCGGGCAAGCGGTGGCTCGCGGTGCTGGGATTCGGTGCTGGCGTCAAACGGACGGCAATTTTATGAAACCGCCCGGCAACTGCTTGCCCTTCAGGGATAAATGTCATGCAAAACTTGCATGGGGTTATGCGCCCATGAGATTGCCGGTAAAAAGCGGCGGCCTCAACGCAAACAACCCGTTGACCAGGCCTTGAGCCGGTCAACGGGTTGCTATAAATTTAGAAGCTGCTTGAGCAGTATCTGAAAGGGCTAGGGTCCCTTTTGGCTTGAATCAAGTCAAGCCATGTACACGGCAATGAAAGCCAGTAAGAACATCAACACGCCGCCCACGACAGGCAAAACAATCGGCATCAACGGAACAATGGCTTCTACACCGTCAACCGGTGGGATGTCGTCGTGCGGTGTTAGCTCTGGCTTGGGGTTTGACATGGTGGGCTCCGGAAGGGTTGTGAAATGAGTTGTTGGGTGCTGCGTGATTTTAACGATCGCTCACAACAGCGCATAGGTGGTGCTAACGCGGCACACGCTCTTGCCGTCGGTCCCACCGCGGATGTCAATCTCGCCAAATGCCATCGCCTTGCCAGCACGCAATACGCAGGCTTGCACCAGCGCGTCCTGGTTGGACAAGGGTTTGAGAAAACTGCTGCTCATTTGCACCGTAGCGCAGGGGCGAAACTGGCCAAAGTGGTTGATCAGCGCCAGCACCATGGCCGTGTCCGCCGCCGCCATCATGGCCTGGCCACACAGCAGGCCGCCGTTGCGCGACAACTGCTCGCTGTGCGGCAGTCGCAGCGTCACGCTGTTGCCGTCGAATGCATCCACCACCAAGCCCAGGGCTTGAACCCAGGGCGCGAAATATTCGACCAGTGAAACTTGCAGGGTGTTTGCATCTGTCATGTTTGCTCCGCAACAAATCCAGCCTGGTGCAGCGCACCCAGCACCTGCGCCACATGCGCATGGCCCCGTGTTTGCAGCACCAGTTCAATTTCCACGTTTTGCGCCGCTAGCGTAGTGAACGCGCGCTGGTGGTGCACCTCATCAATGTTGGCGCCCGCGTCGGCCACGGTTGCGGTGATGTGTGCCAGTGAGCCCGGCACATCGCGTGAGCTCACCCGCACCCGCGCCAGCCGCCCGGCCCGCACCATGCCGCGCTCAATGATGGCGGCCAGCAGCAGCGGATCAATGTTGCCGCCACACAGCACCAGCCCCACGCGCTTGCCCGCAAAACGCTGCGGATGCTTGAGTAACGCCGCCAAACCGGCTGCGCCTGCGCCCTCCACCAGCGTTTTTTCAATCTCCAGCAGCATCACGATGGCCTGTTCGATGTCGCCCTCGTCCACCAACAGCATGTCGTCGACTTTGGTTTGAATGATTTCCAGCGCAATGGCGCCTGGCGTGCCTACCGCAATGCCCTCGGCAATGGTGCTGGCCCCTTGCGGGTGCTGGGTGTGCTTGATGGCGTTAAACACATTGGGAAAACGCAGTGTTTGCACGCCAACCACCTCAATGGAGGGCTTGATGGCCTTGGCTGCGGTGGCCATGCCCGCAATCAATCCGCCGCCGCCCACCGCGACGATCAACACGTCCAGATCGGGTACAGCCTGCAGCATTTCCAGCGCCACGGTGCCTTGACCCGCCACGATGGCTTCGTCGTCATAGGGGTGCACAAACGTCAGGTTGTGCTTTGCTGCCAGGGCCAGTGCATGGCCGCGAGATTCGTCTAACGTGTCCCCCTGCAGCACCACATGTGCCCCGAAGCCCCGCGTTCGCTCAACTTTTACGCCCGGTGTGAAACGCGGCATGACGATGGTGGTGGGCATACCCAGGCGCTGGGCGTGGTAAGCCACACCCTGCGCATGGTTACCCGCACTCATCGCGATCACGCCGGCAATGCCCGCAGGCAATTGAGACAGCTTGTTGCATGCACCGCGTTCCTTGAATGACGCGGTGAACTGCAGGTTTTCAAACTTCAAGAACACTTGCGCACCGGTCAGCTCGCTCAACGTGCGCGATTCAATGCAAGGGGTATTCAACACATACCCTTGCACACGGGCGGCGGCTGATTCAATATCGTTTAGTTGCAGCATCGTGTGATTGTGCTGCGATAGCACGGCGCGGCGTGGCGTTTTGTCCACAATGAGTGTCTTCCATGCTGCATCAACACGCGTTATGGTTGTAGCGCGCATGTCGCACGCGGCCTGTTCTGGCAGGCTTCATCTGAAAGGCACGTACATGGTCAAACGGTTGGCTTTTGCATCTGATGGTGGTCAAGTTCTGGCCTCGCCGGGGCTCAAAGACGTGCCGGTGATGGACTTGATGTGCTCCCACTTTGTGCTCACACTGTGCATCAAGCAGGGCAACAAATTCAATGTACGCCGCGACTTGAACGGTCTGCTGTCGCTCACCGGCCGTCACCTGGCCTGGCCGGTAACCGTGCTAGGTCGTCTGCGTGAATTCCTGGCCCGCCGCTGCAAAGACAATGAGTTTTGGTGTGGCCACGAAGCGCTGGACAACCGCGAATTCCTGGAACGCCACGGTTTGTGGCGCGGTCCTTATGAAGAAGGCACACTGTTTTTCTACCTGGACGAGTACGCCAAAGACGCACCTAAAGATCTGCTGGCCGTACTCTCCACCACCGACCATTGGCTGGTGCACGCACTGAAAAAACAAAGCACGCTGGTGGAGAAAAATATTGACGCGCTGTCAGGTTTATTGCAACTGAACAAAGCTGAGCGCGCGCTGCTGCTGTACGGCACCTTGGCGCGTTACCAGCGTGATTTACGCAGCATCCTGGTCGAATTCAAGGTCAACAACGCGCCCGAGGCATACGCTGCAATCGCCGAAATTGCCGGTGTGAACGCTGCCGAGGTGGGCGAAGCCCTGCGCGCAGGCTCGCGCCTGGAGCGCATTGGGCTGGTCGAAAACCTGATCTCCGAGCACAACATCACCGACCTGGCCGACCTGATGAAGGTCAGCGAAAAATTGCCGCCGGTGCTCATGCGCGAGTATCGCGACCGCACCGAACTCATGGCGGTGTTTACCCGCCCCAGCACGCAAACAACCCTGGGATTGAACGACTTCAGTTTTGTGCAAGACGACGCACAGGTGCTGTGCAGCCTGCTGCGCAACGCTGTGGCTCGCAAAGAACCGGGGGTTAACGTGCTGCTGTATGGCCCACCCGGCACCGGCAAAACAGAGCTGGCAAAAGTGGTGGCACATGCCGCTGGTCTGGAGTTGTTCGAGGTGGAGTACGCCGACCGCGACGGCAATTCTTTAAGTGGCCGCGACCGCTACCGCTCCCTGCAGATTGCGCAGGTGTTTTTGAAAGGTAGCGCCCAGGCTGTGCTGCTGTTTGACGAGGTGGAAGACGTGTTCCCGCCCATCAGCTCCGAGGCCGCGCAAATCATGGCGCGGGCCGAGCAGGTAGCTGCCCCGGGCACGGGTAGCGTCAACGGCAAGGCGTGGGTAAACCAGATTCTGGAAAGCAACACCGTGCCCACTTTGTGGGTGACCAACCGCATCGAGCAGATCGACCCGGCTTTCCGCCGCCGCTTTGCCTACCACCTGGAGCTGAAAAGCCCGCCCCCTGGCGCGCGCGAGCAACTGGTGCGCAAAACGCTGGAAGGCGTGCCCGTGTCCGACGGTTTTGTGGCCAAACTCACCGGGCGCAAGGGCTTGACGCCGGCGCAAATTCGCACCGCTGTGCGCTTTGCGGGCCTGGCGCAAGGAGACACGGCAGGCGTAGCCACTGCCACTGAATCGCTGATCGAGCGACAGCTGAAAAATGCTGATCTGGCCTTGGGAAACCCGCTTCAAGAACCCAAACGCCCCAGCGTGACTGCCTATAACCTGGGCCTGCTCAACGTGGAAACCCGCTTTGAAATTCCTCGCATCGTCCAGGCGCTCAAGGATCGTGGCCACGGCACACTGTGTTTTTACGGTGCGCCCGGCACGGGCAAAACCGCACTGGGCCAGCACATTGCCGAGCAACTGGGCAAACCGTTGCTGGTCAAGCAAGCCAGCGACCTGATGAGCAAATTTGTGGGCGAAACCGAGCAGAACATGGCTGCCATGTTCCGTGAAGCCGAAGCCGAAAAAGCCGTGCTGCTGTTAGATGAAGCCGACAGCTTTTTACAAGACCGACGGGGTGCGCAACGCAGCTACGAGGTGACTGAAGTCAACGAGATGCTGCAAGGCATGGAGCGTTACAACGGTATTTTTGTCTGCACCACCAACCTGCTGGACCGAATCGACCAAGCCGCCTTGCGCCGCTTTTCGTTCAAGATCAAGTTCAACCCACTCACGGCAGTGCAGCGGGAGCAGATGTTTGTGGTGGAGGCTTTGGCGGGAGAGGCTGAGTTGCTGACCGAGGTTTTGCGTGCGCGCCTGGTCAAGTTACAAGTACTGTGCCCCGGCGACTTTGCTGCCGTCAAACGGCAAATTGACATCCTGGGCACGGGCTTTTCCGCCGACGAGTTCATCGAGCAGCTGGAAGCAGAGCACCGCATCAAACCCGAGGTGCGTGAGGCGCGCAGCATGGGGTTTGTGTATTGAAGTCTTCTAGAGGCTGCTTTTTATGAAAAATAAGCCTGAAGCCCTTATCGATACTGCTCAAGCAGCTATTTAATCAATAGCAACCAACAGTTCACCAGCAGCTCAATCGTCATGCACCCCCGCCACCACTCGCAGCACCTCTTGCCCATACGCCTCCAGCTTCTTGGCCCCCATGCCGCTGACACCCTGTAGTTCGTCCACGGTTTGCGGACCGAGGGCGGCGATGGCGGCGAGGGTGGCGTCGTGAAAGATCACGTAGGCGGGGAGCTGGTGTTCGCGGGCAACTTCGGCTCGCCAGGCTTTCAGGGCGGCAAAGCGGGCTTGGCCCAGCAGGTCGAGTTCGGCGGCGGCCACCGGTGTTCTGGGTCGGCCTGCACGACGGGTCTGGGCGGATTTGCCTGGTGAACCCGGAGATGAGGCAGAAGATGAAATTGATTCGCGCAGCAGCACCGGCACCTCACCCTTGAGCACGGCACGTGAGGCGTTGGTGAGCTTCAGGGTGTTGAAGGCTTCGCTGTCGACGGCGATCGCGTTGGTGGCCACGAGTTGGCGCAGCACGCCGCGCAGTTGGGCTTCGCTGAAGGCGCTACCCAAGCCGAAGGTGCTCAAGCTTTCATGGCCAAATTGAGCCACCTTTTCAGTCGACTTGCCGCGCACGATGTCCATCACATGGCCTGCGCCGAAGCCGATGCCGCTGTGTTGCTGCACGCGGTAGATGGTGGACAGGAGTTTTCGGGCGGCGTCCGTGCCGTCCCACAACTGAGGCGGACTCAAGCAGTTGTCGCAATTGCCGCAACGCCCGGACGCTTGTCCAAAGTAGCCCAGCAAGCGCACGCGCCTGCAATCAGGTGCCTCTGCCAGTGTCAGCAGCGCGTCCAACTTGCCGCGCATGATCTGTTTGTAGTCCTCGCTGGCCGGGCTTTCGTCGATCATGCGGCGCTGGTTGACCATGTCCTGCAGGCCGTAGGCCATCCAGGCGTTGGCGGGCATGCCATCACGCCCCGCGCGTCCCGTTTCCTGGTAGTAGCCTTCAATGTTTTTCGGCATGTCCAGATGCGCCACAAAGCGCACATCCGGTTTGTCGATGCCCATGCCAAAGGCGATGGTGGCCGTCATCACCAGGCCTTCTTCACGCAAAAAGCGGTCCTGATTTTTTTGCCGGACCGACTGATCCAGGCCCGCGTGGTAGGGCAGGGCGGAAATGCCGTGCGCACAGAGCATGGCCGCTGTGTCCTCCACCTTGCGGCGCGACTGGCAATACACGATGCCCGCGTCGCCCGAATGCTCGTGCTCGATGAAGCGCAGCAGCTGTGTGCTGGGGTCTTTCTTTTCCACCAGGCGGTAGCGGATGTTGGGCCGGTCAAAACTGCTGACGAAATGTTGCGCCGATTCGAGCTGTAGGCGCTCCACGATGTCGGCTCGCGTGAGTGCGTCGGCCGTGGCTGTGAGGGCAACGCGTGGCACACCGGCGTAGCGTTCGTGCAGCACCGTCAGACCCCGGTATTCGGGGCGAAAGTCGTGGCCCCATTGGCTCACGCAATGCGCTTCGTCGATGGCAAACAGGCTGAGGTTGCCGCGCTCGTGCAGCGAATCGAGCAGGGCCAGAAAGCGTGGCGTGGTGACGCGCTCGGGTGCGGCATACAGCAGGGTAATTTCGCCGCGCAGCATCTGCTTTTCCACGGCCTGCGCCTGCTCGCTGGTCTGGGTCGAATTCAAAAACGCCGCTGCCACACCTGCTTCATGCAACGCACCCACCTGATCGTGCATCAGAGCAATCAAGGGCGAGACGACTACGGCAATGCCATGCCCCGCGCGTTGGCGTGCGATGGCCGGAATCTGATAGCAAAGCGATTTGCCTCCGCCCGTGGGCATGAGCACCAGTGCGTCGCCACCGGCCACCACATGTTCAATGATGGCTTGCTGCGGACCGCGAAACTGGGGGTAGCCAAAGACCTGACTGAGAATGGATAGGGGCACAGGAAGTTAAATTGAATGCTACTAAATATATAGCTGCTTGAGCATTGCTGACAAGGGTTAAAGGCCTGTTCGGCTTAAAACAGATTCACATCTGCTCCCAAGGTAAACCGTCGCGACGCCAGCCGTTCAAGGTGGAGCGCTTGAAGTTGGCATCCAGATCACCCTCAAAGCCATGCAACACATTCACCACGTCGCTGAATCCAGCGGCCTCCAGGGCCTGACCCGCGTGTACGGTGCGCTGGCCACTGCGGCAGATCAGCACAATGGGGCGGTCTTTTCGCAGGGCTTCGCGCTCCACGGCCGCGACGAAAATCTGCGGATGGGGTATCAGCTCGGGGTATTCGTACCAGGGAATGTTGTGAACGCCCGGAGGCCGCCCGACGTAAAGCGACTCGATTTCCATGCGCACGTCCACAAACAGTGCGTCTTTTTGCGCTTGCAACAGGCTCCAGGCGTCCAGGGGTAGCAGGTGTTTCATGGTGACTATTGTCGCGGTGCGTGGTGCATGGGATGACATATGACGTTCGCTGCGCTTGCATGACAGATGATTTGAAAGTCAGCTCGGCTTGCCGCGTCATTCAGGCGCGCAGCGCCGAGTCATTTCGTCATCAACCGTCAGTGCAGCACCGGTGGCACTTCGGCGACTTCCAGCATTTCACTGGCAGTGCCCGGGCTGGCGTGGTGGGCCACCAGGCGCCAACCCTGGGCAGTCTTGTGGTAGACGTTGGTGGCAATCACATAAGCCTCTCGCAGGCCTTGCTCGGTGAGCACTTCAATGCGCTCCAGCACGTTGTGCACGCTACTGGCCAGCGAGTCGACCTTGCGCACGCGCTGCGGCCAGGCCTTGATGGTCCCATTGGCAAAAATCACAGAAAAAGCCGCGTGAATGGCTCCAGCGCCCACCACGCGCGGGCCACCCGGGTGCACGCACACAATCTCGTCCTCGTCGGCCCAGCAGGCCATCAGTTTGTCGATGTTGCCGGTTTGCAGGGCTTCGTAAAACGCCGCTTCCACTTCGTCGGCGCTGCCGCCCAAAGTGGCGGCTTGTAGTTTGGCTTTGGACATGCTGTGCTGTGAGGTTGACAGCGCGGTGCGCCGCTATGACGCGATTGTGCCGTTCGCGCT
>JAYUXO010000387.1:0-2953 GCA_043753505.1 Comamonadaceae bacterium | reverse complement strand
CGCTGTTTTCGTCTGGCGATGCGACCACCGGCAGCAAAGGGTGGTGAAAGTTGTTGACGCGCTGTGCCATGGCTACCCGGTCGCCGGCCTGGCTTATGGCCCAGGTGGTTTGCCCACCCGGCGCGTATGAGGGCGTGTACAGGGTCAGCTCATCAATCGGTGCATACGGCAGTTCCAGAAACCAGGGCTTTTTCGCCCGCCCAGCCTGCACCTCAAAGCGCAGCCACACCGCTTGTCCGTCTCGAACGCGAAACGCCGCCTGATCGCTCAGCGGGGTCCAACGCGCCGGTCCGTCAGGCCGCGCCAGGTCGTACACCTGCGCCGTACCCGGCTCGTCCAGCCACTGCTGGGCCACGCCGTCCAGGCTTAGTTGGGTCGTTTCGGAATGCAGATTCAACGGCCCGGCCGCAGCCCAACTCCAACACCCCAACAGTGAGAAAAAAAGCAGCGCCAACCGCAGACATGTGCGTTTACTGGCATTCAAGGTGTTGCTTCTTGTGTTCATGACCCGGGCATTTTGCACGCAAGGCATGTCACTACTGAGGTTAATTTGCTACTGAATAAATAGCTGTTTGAGCAGTATTTAAAAGGGCTGGTAGCCAATTTGACCTACAAATCAGTCGAAACTTCCGGCTGGGCGCTTACTGCCGGTTCCCACAGCACTTGACACCACAGCGCCACCACTTCGTCACCCAGCCTGCTCAGGTTGCTAAAGCACCCAAAGATGATGTAGCCATGCTTCAGTGCGGGCGGCGGGCCAACCGGCACGTCAAACGGGGGCGGGGTAAAGCACAAGCGGGTGCGGGGCAAATGCCAGATTTTTTCAGGCAAGGCGCTTTGCCCGCTCATCGGCAGCGTGTGCGGATCTGCAATCAGCTAATCCATCGCTGCCACACCAGTGGCGGCAAAGTCGTCCAACCAGCTGGCCTGCACCGGTGCCGGGCGTCGCGCAAACAGGGGCAGGGGGTTGTGCGCAGTGTTGCCTGACAAGTCCAGCAGCACATGGATGCCCTGGTGGGCCTGGGCGTGGCGGCCTTGCTGGAAGGCGGACACCAAGGTCAGGACGGTGTGGGAGTCTGGCGCGGCGTGTGGGTTGGCGGATGTGGTCACGGATGGCGGGGTATGAAGCCAGGTTGCTTTTCAGTGTAGAAGTCGATGGCAGCCACTTGCGAGGCGAAAATACCCCCGTGTCCATTCCACAGTCCTTCATTCAAGAGTTGCTCGCCCGCGCCGATGTGGTGGACATCGTGGGGCGACACGTCCCTTTGAAGAAAGGCGGGGCGAACTTCATGGGCTTGTGCCCGTTTCATGGGGAAAAGTCGCCGTCGTTTTCGGTCAGCCCGACCAAGCAGTTCTATCACTGCTTTGGTTGCGGCAAAAGCGGCAACGCGCTGGGTTTTTTGATGGAGCACGCGGGCATGAGCTTTGTGGAGGCCGTGCAGGACTTGGCCCAGCAATACGGCCTGCAGGTACCCGAAGACGATGCCAGCCCGCAAGACCGCGCCCTGGCTGCCCAACAGCGCGCGCGCCAGCACACCTTGAACGAGGTGCTTGAAAAAGCGGCCACGGCCTATACCCAGCACCTCAAACAAACGGCGCACGCCATCGATTACTTCAAGCGCCGGGGCGTGAGCGGCGAAGTGGCCAAGCGCTTTGGTCTGGGCTATGCCCCGGAAGGCTGGCGCAGCCTGGCCAGCGTGTTTGCAGCATATGACGACCCGCTGCTCACCGAAAGCGGCCTGGTGATTGAAAGCACCGACGAAGACAGCGGTGACATCAAGCGCTACGACCGTTTTCGGGATCGGGTGATGTTTCCGATTCGCAATGTGAAAGGCGAGTGCATCGGATTTGGTGGGCGGGTTCTCAACCCCGAGGATGACGGAACGTCACCTAAAGGTGCCGGACCCAAGTACTTGAACTCCCCCGAAACCCCCGTCTTCAGCAAAGGGCGCGAGTTGTATGGCCTGTTTGAAGCCCGCCAGTCCCTGCGCGAGATGGGCTATGTGCTGGTGACCGAGGGCTACATGGACGTGGTGGCACTGGCGCAATTGGGCTTTCCCAACACCGTAGCCACGCTCGGCACGGCTTGCACGCCGGAGCATGTGCAAAAGCTGTTTCGCTTCACCGACAGCGTGGTGTTCAGCTTCGACGGCGACGCGGCGGGCCAGCGCGCCGCCCGTAAGGCGCTGGATGGTGCGCTGCCTTTTGCCACCGATGTGCGCAGCGTGAAATTCTTGTTTTTGCCCGAGGAACACGACCCGGACAGTTTTATCCGCGAGCAGGGGCAGGAGGCGTTTGCACAGGCTGTTGTCCAGGCCAAACCGTTGAGTCGGTTTCTGCTGGAAGCTGCTGCAGAAGACTGCGACTTGAGCACCGCCGAAGGCCGCGCACGCCTGGCCGCCCAGGCCCGCCCGCTGTGGCAGGCCATGCCCGATGGCGCGCTGAAGCGGCAGTTGCTAGGCGAGCTGGCGCAGCAGGTGCAGGTGGGCGCGGGCGAGCTGGTTGATGTGTGGGGCATCAGCCCACGCAACGCCAAACCAGCAGCTCCTGCAGGTGCGGGTTATCAGTCCCGAGAAGAACGTGAGCACTATGAAAATAATAGTGGCTCCAGCAGTATTCATAAGGGCTACAAGGCTAATTCGTATAAAAATGCAGCGAAAAAGCCTTATGCGGGCACGGCGAACTACGGGATGCGTCCACGCGCCGCGCCCACCAGCCGCGCCGACCACACGGCCCGCCGGCTGCTGACGGAAGCGGCGCTTTGGGACAGCTTGAGCGCGCAGGAACATGCCCTGTTGTGCGACTTGCCCGCACCCCACGGCCCGATGTTCTGCTGGTTGGACGCCCAACTGCAGGAGCACGGCCCTATGCCCTGGGGCGCGCTGCGCGAGGGCCTGCGCGAGCAGCCCTGGGAGGCACTGGCTTTGAAGCTCATGGAGCCCCTGGAGCAACC
>JAYUXO010000386.1:0-17905 GCA_043753505.1 Comamonadaceae bacterium | reverse complement strand
TGGCCGGGTTCACGCCCGGCCGGTTGTTCAGCACACGGTCAACCGTGGCCGTACTGACGCCCGCCGTCTCGGCGATTTGGGTGATGGTGACCGGATTTGTCATATCGAAAGTCTGGTGTGTTGGCAAAAATAAATCAATCGTAGTTTCGCCGAGTTTTTCATTTTCAAGACGCCCGTCATGGATCAAGCACGCCCAATCAAAATGCCTCAAAAGAGGTTTTGATGTGATTAGGGTAATCATTGATTGATTTAATTAATGAGGCGATTAAAGTTTAAATGTCTGTCGCTGAAGGTGCAACAGATCACCGTTCGGCGGGCGACCCCTGTGGTTGCGTCTGCCACCTGCGGCGACGAGCCGTGTTTGAGTTCAATAGGAGACTGGAAAATGAGCTTTGTTAAGAGCAAAAAGGCCCTTTTAGCGGCCGCCGTCGCAACTGCTTCGCTGTTCAGTGCAAGCGCGCAGGCCCAACAAAAGCAACTGACTTTGTGTTGGGCTGCCTGGGATCCCGCTAATGCGTTGGTGGAGTTGTCTAAAGACTTCACGGCCAAAACCGGCATCCAGATGAAGTACGAGTTTGTGCCCTGGCCCAACTTCGGCCAACGCATGCTCAATGAGCTCAATTCCAAAGGCAAGTTGTGCGACCTGTTGATTGGCGACAGCCAGTGGATTGGCTCGGCCGCTACCGAAGGCCACTACGTCAAGCTCAATGATTTCTTTGACAAGAATGCCATCAAGATGGCCGATTTCAGCCCTGCCACGGTCGAAGGCTATGCCACCTGGCCCAAAGGAACCAAGAACTACTGGGCTTTGCCCGCCATGGGTGATGCCGTAGCCTGGACCTACCGCAAAGACTGGTTTGCCCGTGCCGATCTGCAAAAAGAGTTCAAGGCCAAGCACAAGCGTGACCTGGCACCGCCTAAAACCTGGGCTGAGCTTAAACAGGTCGGAGAGTTCTTCCAGGGCCGCGCCATCGACGGGAAAAAGGTCTACGGTGCCGCCATTTACACCGAACGTGGTTCAGAGGGCATCACCATGGGCGTGACCAGCGCCATGTATGCCAATGGCGCGCAATACGAAAATCCCGCCAAGCCCTACGACATGAAAGGCTTCGTGAATGGCAAAGCTGCCGTGGACGGTTTGAAAGCCTACAAAGACTTCTACGACTGCTGCACCCCACCGGGTCACTCCAACGCGTACATGACCGAAAACCTGGATGCCTACAAGTCTGGCCAGGTGGCCATGCAAATGAACTTCATTGCGTTCTTTCCCGGCATTGCCAAGGACCCGAATGTGGGCGGCGATAAAACCGGCTTCTTCGTGAATCCGAAAATGGCTACATCAGGTGCCACCCTAGGCGGACAGGGCATCTCGGTGGTCAAGTACTCCGACAAACAGGACATGGCCCTGGAATATGTGAAGTGGTTTGCCCAGCCGACCGTGCAGCAAAAGTGGTGGGACTCGGGCGGTTTCAGTTGCCATAACGCGGTGCTGGGCAAACCCGGTTTTGAGCAGAGCACGTCGTACGCACCGGTGTTTTTGGAGTCAATGAAGATTGTCAAAGACTTCTGGCAGGAGCCCACCTATGCCCAGTTGCTGCTAGCCATGCAAAAACGTGTGCATGACTATGCGGTAGCAGGCAAAGGCACTCCGCAAGCAGCCATGGACGGCCTGCTCAAAGACTGGACTGAAGTGTTCAAGGAAGACGGCAAGCTCAAGTAAGCCGGTTAACTCACGAAGGCCGCTGCCTGCCGGCGGACCTCTTCTTCTTTTATTTTTTCAGCGCCAGGCGTCCCAGGGGACTGCACATGAATTCAATACCTACCGTCCGCCAAGGCCTGTCCGACAGGGCATTGGCGTGGACTTTTGTCGCGCCCACCATCGTGTTGCTGCTGGCCTTCAACATCTTTCCATTGCTGTGGACGATCTATCTGTCGTTCACGAACTTCCGGGCCAACCGCCCAGGGCAAACGGTGGAATGGCTGGGGCTGGAGAACTACCGGCGCGTACTGAGCAACCCTGACATTTGGGAAAACATGCAGGCCACTGCGCACTTCCTTTCCTGGTCTATTACCCTGCAATTGCTACTGGGCTTCGTCCTGGCGCTGTTGCTCAACCGCAGGTTCCGCTCACACAGTTTTTGGAGCACTGCGATCTTGCTGCCCATGATGCTGGCGCCGGCAGTCGTGGGTACTTTCTGGAAATATTTCTTCGAGCCGCAATACGGCATCTTCAACTACATCGTCAACTTTGTGGGCGGACCGGGGGTCTTCACGATGCTGGGCAGCACGCAGCTGTCGCCCTGGGCCATTGTGCTGGTGGACACCTGGATGTGGACACCGTACGTGATGCTGCTGCTGCTAGCCGGCCTGCGGTCCATACCGCCCTACTTGTATGAAGCCGCCGAGATTGACCGCGCCTCGGAGTGGACCAAGTTTTGGCGCATCACCCTGCCCATGGTGATGCCCTTCATTATTTTGGCGCTGCTGTTTCGCTCCATCGAGAACTTCAAGATGTTTGACCTGGTGGATCAGCTAACCAGTGGTGGCCCGGGTTCGGTTACGGAGCTGGCGTCCATCAAGCTCAAGCGTGAGGCCTTCGAAAAATGGCGCACGGGGTACAGCTCGGCGTTAGCCATCATTTTGTTTGTGTCGATTTACGGCCTGTCGCTGGTAGCCGTGCGATTTCTGGAAAAGGTGAAACAGCGATGAAAAACATCCCACACAGTCCGCTGGAGCCCAGCGCTGCATCCAAATGGTTCGCTGGGTTCGTGGTAATCGGCTACGCCCTGCTCTCGTTGATCCCGCTGGCCTGGATATTGATGACCAGCCTGCGTACGCCGCAAGACGCAATTGCATACCCGCCCAAGCTGGTGACCACGCCATCGTTGGTGGGGTATGTCAACCTGTTCACTACCCGTTCGCGGGTCGCGCAGCAAGAGCTGGAAGCCCTGCCACCGGCCAATAGTTGGTACGAAGGGCTGGTGCGCGAGCAACAAATGATTCTGGTGGGGCCATCGCGTTTCGGTGACCGCTATCTGAATTCGCTGTTGATCGGCTTTGGTTCCACCCTGCTTTCCGTTGTGCTCGGGACACTTGCGGCATACGCTTTTTCCAGGTTTCGTATTCCCGGCAAAGACGATTGGCTGTTCTTCATTCTGTCAACGCGAATGATGCCGCCCATAGCCGTTTCCATACCGATTTACCTGATGTTCCGTCACCTGGGCTTGAACGACACGCATCTCGGCTTGATCCTGCTTTACACCGTGGTCAACCTGTCCCTGTCGGTGTGGTTGCTCAAAGGCTTTATGGACGAAATTCCTCGTGAATACGAAGAGGCGGCCATGGTGGATGGCTACACCCGTTGGCAGGCATTTTTAAAGGTGGTGTTGCCGCAGGCGGCTACTGGCATTGCCACCACTGCCATTTTTTGTCTGATTTTTGCGTGGAACGAATACGCCTTTGCGTTGCTGTTAACCAGTGGCACGGCGCAAACCGCACCCCCGTTCATTCCCACCATCATTGGTGAAGGGGGCCTGGATTGGCCTGCAATGGCTGCGGGTACGACCTTGTTCCTGCTGCCTGTTTTGTTATTCACTGTGCTGCTACGCAAACACCTGCTGAGGGGCGTGACGTTTGGAGCGATCCGCAAATGACCCCCCAAAAAAATACACCCACGTGGATACGGCGTGCACCCTGGGAACGCACCACAGCCCTGCTGATTGCATTGGGGCTGATCCTGTTGATGCAGCCCTGGTCAATTGAGGCTTATGGCTACTCGTTCCCTGTGCTGTTGTTAGGGGTGGTTGGCTACTCGGTTGCCGGCAAACTGCCTGAAAGCTGACCATGGCAGAAATCAAGCTGAAAAACCTGAACAAAAGCTTTGCCGATTTTGTGGCGGTTCGCAATTCGTCACTGGTACTGCAAGATGGAAAGTTCGTGGTGTTGCTGGGTCCTTCAGGCTGCGGCAAGACCACCACGTTGCGGATGATTGCAGGGCTGGAGTACCCCACGGGCGGGCTTATTACCCTGGGCAACGAAGACGTGACCTACCGGCGACCACGTGAGCGCGACATTGCCATGGTGTTCCAGCTATTCGCCTTGTATCCCCACATGGGGGTACGTGACAACCTGGAATTTCCGCTACGCAACGAGGGCTTGCCGCGTGCGGAGATCAACCGCCGCATTACCCAGGTGGCGGGCATCCTGCGGATTGAACACTTGCTGACACAGCGCATTGGTGCGCTAGCTGGTGGTGACCGACAGCGGGTGGCCTTAGGCCGGGCCATCGTTCGCCAACCCCAGGCCTTTTTGATGGATGAACCCTTGGGTACGCTCGATGCCGAGTTTCGTGAGTTGATGTGCGTGGAGTTGCGAACACTCCACGACCGCCTGAAAACCACCACCGTGTTTGTCACGCACGACCAGAACGAGGCCATGGCGCTGGCCGACCACATTGTGGTGATGAACAAGGGCGACATTTTGCAAGCTGACAACCCCAGCGGCATCTACAACTTTCCAGCATCCACCTTTGTTGCCCGTTTCATTGGGCGACCGCCGATGAACCTGCTGCAAACCACCGGCGGGGTGTCGCCCGGTGCGACCTGCGTACGGATTGCCCACCACACCCTGGCAGTACCCGCCGCGCAAACGGCCGCTTCAAGCGTGTTGCTGGGTGTGCGTCCTGAGCATGTGCGTCTGACAGCGCCCGGCAACGCCATGGACGGACACATCCAGCGTGTGGAGTACTTCGGCTCGCACTGGATAGCGGATCTACAGACACCGGGTGGCTCGCTCAAGGTGCTGGTTGACAAGGGCATTCGTCCCGTCGAAGGAGAAGCGGTCGGCGTGGATTTCAAAACAGAGCGCGTACTTTTGTTCGATGCCAATACCCAGATGTTGTTGCCCAGCGCAACCACCTGCACCCACCAACCGAGCATGCGCCATGGCTAGTATTTCCCTTCAAAATATCACCAAGCGCTTCGGCACCACCACTGCCTTGGCCGACATCAGCCTGGAGATTTCCAGTGGCGAGTTCTTCGTCGTCCTCGGTCCCAGCGGTGCAGGCAAGACCACCACTCTACGGGTGATTGCAGGCCTGGAGCATGCTGATGCGGGCCGTCTCCAGCTGGGTGGACAGGACATGACGAGTGCCACCCCAGCCCAACGCGACTGCGCATTTGTGTTCCAGCAGTACTCGCTGTACCCGCATCTATCGGTGTTTGACAACATGGCTTTTCCGTTGCGTGCGCCCAATCGCCGCATGGCCGAGTCAGAAGTCACACGGCGCGTCAATCAAGTCGCCGCCATGCTGCGTATTGACAGCAAACTTAAAAGCAAATCGACAGCGCTGTCAGGTGGCGAAATGCAGCGGGTGGCGATTGGCCGTGCGTTGGTACGCCAACCGCAGGTCTACCTGATGGACGAGCCGTTGTCGTCCCTGGATGCGGGGTTGCGCGAAGAGTTACGGGTGGAACTCAAACGCATCCAGCGACAAAGCGGTGCGACGGTCGTCTACGTCACGCACGATCAGGTGGAGGCCACAACGCTGGCCGACCGCATTGCCATTCTGGAAAGCGGGCGGGTGATTCAGGTCGATACGCCTCAGACGGTCTACGACCAGCCCAACTCGCTGGTAGTGGCGCAGCGCCTGGGCTCTCCAGCAATTAACGTGCTGCCCGCCGAATGGTTTGACACGTCGGTCTGTCCACAAGCCGCTTATGTCGGCGTGCGTCCGGAAGATGTGTCACTGGTGCCTGGTGATGGTCCCGATGCCTACCAGGTAGCCGAGTGCTCGTTGGTCAAACACCTGGTGGTGGGTCAGCGAGCGGGGGTGTCGGTCCGTGCACACGCCATGCTCGATCACGACCTGCCGATTGGCTCCAGCGTGCAGTTGACCTTCGCAATTCATCGACGCCTGTTTTTTTCCAAAGAAGGCCATCGCCTCAACCCTTTTTGATTGGAGTTTTTTTATGAACACCTCTTTGTTAATTCGATCAGTGGCTCAGGTTCAGCAAGCCATTCTGGGTAACGAGTCTCAGATTGAGTCGCTGGACCGCGCTATTGGCGATGGCGATCATTTCATCAATGTACGGCGTGGTTGCGAGGTCGCGGTGGCTCTTTCACCAGAGCTGCAGGCCCTGCCGCCAGGCCCTGCCTTTCACAAGCTGGGCATGAAGTTGCTATCCACGATAGGCGGCGCGTCCGGGCCACTGATTGCCAGCTTTTTTATGGCCATGGGTAAAACGCTTGGAGATACGCCCGAGCCTGACCGCGCACTGTTCGCTGCCGCATTTGCCGACGGCGTGGAAGCCATCAAAAGTCGGGGGAAGGCCGATGTAGGCGAGAAAACAATGCTGGATGTGCTGATCCCGGTGTCGCGGCTGCTGACGCGGCTCGTAGCCGAAGGCACTGCGTTAGCACCGCTGTGCGATCAGCTCGCCGCCGAGGCCACACGCAACATGCTGGCCACACGAGACATGGTGGCCACCAAAGGTCGCGCTCACTTCCTGGGCGAACGCGCTATCGGCCATATAGACCCAGGCTGCAAGACCTGCGAGGTCGCGATTTGCGCTGTGTGTGAACTGGTTTGCCAGCCGCAAGCTGCTCTGGTCGAGCACTGAACCCCTTTTTTACTGACCCCTTTTTCACAACAAGACAGGAGACAAGCATGAAAAAATTCATCAACGACCTGGATTCGGTGATGCGTGAATCGCTCAGTGGCATGGTGGCTGCGCACCCGAACCTGATCCAGGCCGAGTTTGAACCCACCTTTATCCGCCGTGCACAGCCCGCCTCAAACAAGGTGGCGCTGCTGTCTGGTGGGGGCTCTGGCCACGAACCGCTACACGCGGGATTTGTAGGCCTTGGAATGCTGGACGCCGCCTGCACAGGTCAGGTGTTCACCTCGCCGACCCCAGACCAGATGCTGGCCGCTGCTGCCAGCGTTGACACCGGGCGTGGGGTTTTGTTCATTGTCAAAAATTACGCGGGCGATCTGATGAATTTCCAGATGGCCAGTGAAATGATGGACATTGAAAACGCTACCGTGCTGGTCAATGACGACGTGGCTGTCGAGCGCTCAACCCACACCACCGGGCGACGCGGCGTGGCAGGCACCACCCTGGTAGAAAAGATGGTGGGTGCCGCTGCCGAGCAGGGCGCAACGCTGGCCGAATGCAAAGCACTGGGCGACCAGGTGAACGAAGCCACTGCATCCATGGGAGTGGCTTTGACCAGTTGCACCGTGCCCGCGGCAGGTCGCGCAACCTTTGACATCGGGCCTGACGAAATCGAGATGGGCGTCGGCATTCATGGGGAGCCGGGCCGTCGCCGCGAGAAGATCAAACCCGCGCGCCAGATCGTGGACGATTTGCTGGGAGCGATCTTGCTGGATTTGCAGCCCCAACGCGGGCGAGAGGTTTTGTTGCATGTCAACGGCTTCGGTGGCACCCCACAGATGGAGCTGTATTTGCTCTTCCATTGCGCGTCGCAACGCTTGCGCGAGCACGGGCTGAACCCGGTGCGTTCACTGGTTGGTAACTACACAACTGCACTGGATATGGCGGGTGCCTCATTGACCGTCACGCTGATGACGGATCAACTCAAAAGCCTGTGGGATGCGCCTGTGCACACCGCAGCACTGCGCTGGTAGGGGGTTGCCATGAAACGCCGTGTTGTATTGAGCGCGTCATGCGCCGTCGTGCTGGGTTGTGCAGCTTCCAGCGGCTTTTCGCAAACGGTCCGCCGTACGGGCCCTATCAAAGTGGGGCAATCTGCGCCCTTGAGTGGTTCGATGGCGGGTGTCGGCGCCGCTGTTCGCGACAGTGCGGCTGCGGTGTTCGCTGATTTCAACGCTGCTGGCGGATTGCGTGGCCGGCAGTTGGAGCTGGTGTCACTGGACGACGAAGACCGCTCTGAGCGCACGGCTGTCAATGTCAAGTTGCTCACCGCCCAACACGACGTTACTGCATTGTTCGGATTTGTTGGCGCGGGGTCACACCGGGCGGGTGCACGCGGTGCAGCGGATGAAAAATTAGCTTATGTAGCACCTGTCAGCGGCTCGCATGAGCTGCGTGCGGCTACCGCCCGTGGTGTGCACAACATGCGTGCCAGCCATCTGGACGAGATAACCTACATTGTTCGGCACACCCACCAGATCGGGATTCGACGGCTGTCATTGGTGACGGAATACAACCCGCAAGGATGGGAGCTGCGCGACGGGCTGATTGATGCACTGCAAACGCATGGACAAAAAGTAGCATCCCTGGGCAGTGTCGATTCCGAAGCAAACCCGCTAGCCATAGCTGAAATGGTGACAGCGTTGCTAGCACCTGCGCCTGACGCTATTTTGCTTGGAGCCAACCATGTGGCCAGTGCCGGGGTGGTTGCTGCGGCCCGCAAAGCAGGCTTCAACGGTTTGTTCTACACGCTGTCCACCGTAGGCGGCAGTGCCCTGATACAGCGTTTGGGGCCACTGGCTGCCGGTTTGTCCGTGACGCAGGTGGTTCCGTTTCCGTGGGTTGGCGCGACAGCGGTGAGCAGGGACTTTCAGGCGTTCTGTGGGCGTCACAAACTTTCGCTTTCGTTCCTGGGCATGGAGGCATACCTGTCAGCCAATTTACTGGTTGATGCGATCAGGGGCACGCGCGACGGCACACCGGAACAATTGGCACAGGCCCTGGACTCTGCTGCCATGCGCGACTTTGGCGGCTTCGTCGGTGCGTTCTACGCCCACATGCGGCGTGCACCAGCCCAGATTGACTTAACGGTTTATTCGGCTTCCGGGCGGTTCGTGCGCTAGGTGGGCACCCTAAAAAAGACGGGGATCGCTCCCCGCCTTTTCATGCTTGCCTGACTCACCAACCAACGTATTTAGACCGGCATCAAGGCCCAGCGCCACGCTGTAGCGGTGCTCCCACGAGGCACCGAAGTTGGCCGATACGGTGCCGTTGCCAGCGCGCGTAAAGGCTTTGCCGATGATGGGCAGGCCGTGGCCGCCCGGTGGGTTCACCGCGCCAAACTCAGCCGGAAACCCGCCTATGCCGGTGTTCAAACCCGGTGTGCTGACGTTAGCCCAGCCATCGCCAATGGCCCCGGCGCCAAAGTCGGTGCGGGCGATCTCGGCACCCAGCACTGATTGGCCGCCCGGCGCATTGAAGGTCAGCACGCTGACTTCGCCGCACAGGCGGAAACCGGCTGCCGGCGGGTTGGGCGAGATCACGAAGTTGTTGCCCACCAGGGTGATTTCTTCACGGTCGTAGTAGGCCAGTTGGCATACAAGCCGGTGCTGGGTGCCCGCAGGCCCACCGCATAGGCCGCGCCAATATCGGCCGGGTCGTTTTGCAAGGCATTCAGGGCTGCGGCACCGGCGGTGGTGCTGAAGCAGGGTGCGACGCCCGCCACGTGCTTGGTGGCGGTGAACAGCGGATTGGCCGTGGCCAGCGCAGCACCAAACGGCGCGGCACCCGGGCCGGTGCTCTGGCCACCAACAGCCGCAGGGCCGGCACCGGTCAGGTTGATGCCAAACGGTGGCACATCGGCCATGTTGAAAATTTCAACATAGCCTTCGCGGGTTTCGGCGGCCAGCGCGTCGCCGGTCAGGCGGGGGTTCAGCCGGGCGGTGACAAACGAAGTGCCGCTGACGCTTTGTGGAATGGTGCAACTTTTGTCGGTGCTGGTCAGCACCGCACGGCCGTCGGTGCCGCGGCTGATGTTGGCCGTCCACCACGTCGCCTGGCGACATGTACAGCTGAAAGTCAAACACGTCGTCGGAGTTGGAAGCACCGCGAAGCGAACCTTGACAGCTTTGCCGTTGATGGTGTCGGTGTTGACCAGGTTGATCAGGGTGGCGTTGCCAGCCTGGACGTTGTAGTACGGCACGATGGGCTGGTGGCCAATGCCGCCAGGCAGCAGGCCAACGACGTTGGAGGCGTTTGTGTAGCTGTAAGTGGGAGAAATGGTGGAGAAGCCGTTGTCGCGCAACTGGTTGGCGTTTGCGGTGCTGCAAAGGCTGGCAGCGGCCAGCAGGGCGCTGCTAAGAACGGAGAGTTTGTGGTTCATGGCGTTGCGGTCTTATGTGACAAGGTGTTTTACTTTATGGATGAATACGCGGAATATGGGAACTTTTTACAGGCGCGCTTCGTGCACCGCCTTGCTGTACCCCGGGGCCATGAACGTCGACAGCACAAGCCGCTAAGCTGGTGCCATGCACGCACACACTACCCCGCCCTACACGCCTCAGATTCGCCTGTACCAGGACTGGCTGCACCAGCAGCGCGGCCTGCAATTTGACGGTTATCACGCGCTGTGGGAATGGTCGACCACCGACCTGAATGCGTTCTGGCAAAGCATATGGGACTACTTTGACTTGCAATCGCCCACGGCGCACACCGCCGTGTTGGCTCACAACGTGATGCCTGGCGCGCGGTGGTTTGAGGGGGCGCAGTTCAACTATGCACAGCAGGTGTTTCGGCATGTGGGCGCGGCGCATGCGGCAGGCATGCCAGCCATCATCAGCCGCGGTGAACCGGTCAATGAACGCGGCAATCACCGCGAACTGAGCTGGCCCGAACTGCGGCGCCAGGTTGCGTCGCTCGCGTTGCATTTGCGGGCGCAAGGCGTGCAGCCCGGCGACCGGGTGGTGGCGTATTTGCCCAATATTCCCGAGGCCATGGTGGCGTTTTTGGCAGTGGCAAGCATTGGCGGCATATGGAGCATCTGCGCGCCCGACATGGGTACGAATGCGGTGCTGGACCGCTTTAGACAAATCGAGCCCGTGGTGTTGATTGCCTGCGATGGCATCACGTATGGCGGACGCGACGTTGACCGCACAGAAGTCGTGCAACAGTTGCTGGCGGCGCTGCCCACGGTACGGCACACGCTGGTACACCACCATTTACAAGCTGCAAATGCTACTGATTCAATAGCTGCTCGAGCAGTATTTGAAAGGGCTGTAGCCCGAAATGATTCTCAAACTGATGCCTTCGAACCCCTGTGGCTGCCCTTTGACCATCCCCTGTGGATTGTTTACTCCAGTGGCACCACGGGTCTACCCAAACCCATCGTGCATGGCCATGGCGGCACCGTCGTCGTGGCGCTGGCGCTCAAGGTGCTTCACAACGACGTGGGCTGTAGCTACCACCCCAACTCGTTTGGCGAGCGCTACCACTGGTACAGCTCTACCGGCTGGGTGATGTGGAATGCGCAGCTCAGCGGTCTGCTCAACGGCACGACCTGCTGCATTTTTGACGGCAACCCGGGTGGTTCGAAAGACGCGCCCGACTGGACGGTGCTGTGGCGCTTTGCAGCAGACCTGGGCGTGACGTTTTTCGGGGCCGGGGCGGCGTTTTTTGCCAGCTGTATGAAGGTCGGGGTGGATCTTTCCACGCTGCCGGGCTTGAAGACAGTGCGGGCTTTGGGAACGACCGGCTCGCCCTTGTCTGCCGAGGCGCAGCAATGGGGAACGCAGCAGTTTGAAAAGCTGCGCGACAACGAACGCAGCGCCGGGCCGCCCCAAGCAAGTTCAGCGGCCCCCTCGGGGGGCAGGGAGCTACACGCAGTGAGCGACCGTGGGGGCGACGAACGCAGCGCCGGGCCGCCCCAAGCAAGTTCAGAGGCCCCCTCGGGGGGCAGCGACCCACACGCAGTGAGCGACTGTGGGGTGGGCATCTGGTGGTGCAACATCTCCGGCGGCACCGACTTTGCCGGCGCTTTCATCGGTGGTCACCGCGAGCTTCCACAGGTTGCTGGCGAGATGCAGTGTCGGCTGCTCGGCTGCGCGGTGGAAAGCTGGGATGAACAAGGTCTGCCTGTCATTGACACGGTGGGCGAGCTGGTCTGCACCCAACCTATCCCGTCCATGCCGCAGTATTTTTGGGGCGACGTTGGCAACCAACGCCTGTTGTCCAGTTATTTCGACATGTACCCCGCAGGCCATGGCCGCCGCGGTGGCGACGGGCCGGTGTGGCGGCATGGCGACTGGCTGAAGATCACCCACAGCGGCAGTTGCATCATTTACGGCCGTTCGGACGCCACCATCAACCGCCACGGCCTGCGCATGGGCACCAGTGAGCTGTACAGCGCCGTCGAAGCCCTGCCCGAAGTACTGGACAGCCTGGTGGTGGACCTGGAGTATCTGGGGCGCGAGAGCTATATGCCGCTGTTTGTGGTGCTGCGCCAGGGCCTGGTGCTGGATGAGTCGCTGAAAACGACGATCAACCAGTCCATCAAGACCGCCCTGAGCCCCCGCTTTGTGCCCAATGAAATTTTCCAAGTCCAGCAGGTGCCACGCACCCTTTCGGGCAAAAAACAGGAGCTGCCCATCAAGAAACTCCTGCTGGGTCAGCCGCTTGAAAAAGTGGTCAACAAAGAAGCCATGGCCAACCCGGAATGCCTCAGCTGGTATGAGGCATTCGCGCTGGCGCGAGCACAAAAAACCTCTTGACCTGGCCTTGGCCCCTCACCCCCGTGAGCATCTGAGGCGAACAGCCCATCAGTATGAAATTTAGCCAAATGAGCCGTCAGCCCTTGTCGATACTGCTCAAGCAGCTATGAATTAAATAGCGTTTGTAACTGTGATTTCTGCACCTTGCCCAGCGCGGTACGTGGCAGTGCAGCCACTCGCACATAGCGACGCGGCAGTTTGTAGCGGGCCACGCGTTGCGCCAGAAATGCGGTCAGTTCATCGTCGGTGACGCGGGTGTGGGCATGCAGCACCAGCACGGCGGCCAACACTTCACCCCAGCGCGCATCGGGCAGGCCGAGCACGGCGCATTCGGCCATGGCGGGGTGTGTTGCCAGTGCGTTCTCAACTTCTGCAGGATAGATGTTTTCACCGCCCGAGATCACCATGTCTTTCGCGCGGCCAACGATGGTGTAGCTGCCATCGGCCGCTTGTTGCCCCAGGTCGCCGGTGTGAAACCAGCCGTCTGCGTCGGTCGCGGGCAGCTCGGGCCAGTAGTGTGCAACCACGTTGGGTGCGCGCAGCAGCACCTGGCCCACACCGTTTTGTGGGTTGAGTAGTCGAACCTGCACCCCCGGTGCAGGCCAGCCGCACGAGCCTGCGTGGCCCGCTGCTTTTTCAGGCGGCAGCGCGATGGAAAACGGACCGGTCTCAGTGGCACCGTACACATTGCACAGCGGCAGCCCACGCGCTTCAAACGCGATCAGCAGCGCAGGCGGCAGCAGGCTGGAGCCCGCCCACACGGCGCGCAGGCTGCGCAGGTCGCTCGTGGGCCAGTGGGCATGCTCGGTCAAGGCTTTCAAGGTGGCCGGCACTTGCAGGGTGAGCGTGGGCTGATCGCGCTGCATGCTGGCCAGCGCGGCGGCGGCGTCAAAACGTGCATGCAGCAACACGCCCGCTCCGGCATACAGCGCTGGCAGGGTTTGAATGCACAGACCGCCTACGTGGAACAGCGGCAGCACCGTGAGCACCCGGTCTTGCGATGTGATGGCTTGCACCTGTGCGGCGGTGGCCATGTTGGCCAGCAGCATCGCCTGGGTGTGAACGGCACCTTTGGGGGCTCCGGTGGTACCCGAGGTGTAGACCAGCAACGCGGGACTATCGGGCAGCGGCCCCCAACTGGGTGTGTCGGTATGCGGCGTGGCTGGCGTGTTGACGATCAAGGCTTCATTTGCTATACAAATAGTAGCTGTTTGAGCAGTGACTGCAAGGGCTGGCGCCTGAAAAGTCATGTCGTGCACCAGCAGACGAGGCCTGCAGTCGGCCAGTACGATTTGCAACTCGGCGGGCGCGAGCCGGTAGTTCAGCGGCACCAGGACAGCCTGCAACCGGGCCAACGCAAACAGCAGTGCCACCTGCGTTGGATGGTTCAAACCCAACCAGGCCACGCGGTCGCCTGCGGAAACGCCCCGGCTGCGCAGTGCGCCTGCCAACGCAAGGACTTGCGCATGCAATTGCCCGTAGGTCAGCGTCTGGTGATCAAACTGTAGGGCGACGGCGGCCGGACGCGCCAGTGCCTGATGGGCGAGCAGGTCGGGTAGGGACGAAAAAGTCGGTGACAGGCGCATTTACCAAACTTTACTGCGGGTTCAACCGCTGTCCACACCCGGCGCGCAGCATTCACTGCTTCTTGTTTTTAAAGGATGTCAGACATGTCTACCACCACAACGCACACATCGCACACAACGCCCCAGCGCAGCCGCCGCTGGTTTGCCAGCGCGACCGCCATGGGCGCACTCGGCGGCCTGGGCCTGGTTGCCGCAGGACAGGCGCAGGCTTTCAGCCACGACATGGGCCGTGGCATGCACGGTGATCCCGAAGAGATGGCGCGCAAGCTGGACTACCGTATCGGCTACCTGATCAAAGAGATCAACGGCACGCCACAGCAAAAAGACCAGTTGGTCGCGATTGCCAAAAGCGCCATGACCGACCTGAAACCCTTGCGAGAGCAGCACATGCAAGCGCGCAAACAGGGCATGACCCTGCTCGCCGCCGCCGCGATTGACCGCAACGCGCTGGAGCAGTTGCGCCTGGCCCAGATGAAGCTGGCCGACACTGGCAGCGCACGCCTGCTCCAAGCCATGGCGGCTGCGGCCGAGGTGTTCACGCCTGCGCAGCGCACCGAGCTGGCAAGCAAGATGCAGGAGCGTATGGCGCGTCGTCAGCGCGGCTGAAGCAGCCATGACGGTGTGGCTGCCTCGCGCTGGCGTACACGGCATGACAAATGATTGAACACCCCGCGCGGGCAAATACAAGTCATCTGTCATCGACCCGACTACCATTTCCCCATGCAACAACTCCTGATGATTGAAGACGACACCCGCCTGGCTGCCATGGTGGGGGAATACCTGGGCCAGTCCGGCTTTGGTTTTGCGCATGCAGTTGATGGCACCAGTGGTCTGAACCGACTGCAGGATGGCGTGCCGCCTGACCTGATCATTCTGGACTTGATGCTGCCCGACATGGACGGCCTGCAGGTGTGCCGCAGCATCCGCGCGCTGTCTAACGATGCATCGCGCACCCCGATCCTGATGCTGACTGCCAAAGGCGATCCGATGGACCGCATCATTGGCCTGGAGATGGGCGCTGACGACTATTTGCCCAAACCCTTCGAGCCACGCGAGCTGCTGGCCCGCATCCGCGCGGTGCTGCGCAGGCGCGGTGAGGGTGCCTCGCCTGCGGCCAAGCTGCTGCGCTTTGGCAGCCTGGAAATCGACCGCGACGCCCGCACCGTGGTGGTGAGCGGCCAGGTCTGCGAGCTGACCTCCTACCAATTCGACTTGCTCATCACGCTGGCCGAACGCGCGGGCCGTGTGCTCACACGCGACCAGATCATGGAAGCCGTGCGTGGGCGCGAGCTGGAAGCGTTTGACCGCTCGATTGATGTGCACATGGGCCGCATTCGCGCCGTGATTGAAGTGGATGCGAAAAACCCCAAGCGCATCCTCACCGTGCGCGGCGTGGGGTATGTGTTTGCCAAACAGCAGGATTGATGTGTGGGTTCTGAGTCATTCCCGCGCACGCGGGAATCCTGCGGTGGCTCATCGCGACCCATTTGACCGCCGTACATCACGCGCCTGGATTCCCGCCTGCGCGGGAATGACAAATCCATGACTCCCCGCCGCTGGGGCATCCCCTTGTATCTGCGCATCTGGCTGGCCGTGGTGGCTGCCGTGCTGGTGGTGTCGTTCGCGTTTGGCTACCTGTGGCGCATCAGCGCGCAAGAGGTGCCCGAGCGCGACATCGTGCTGCGCAACGAAGACGGCGAGGTGCTGGGCCAGGCCCGTGTGCGACCCAACCGCGTTCCCGGTCAAGGCTTGGATTTTCGTGTGCCGATGAAAGACGGCAGTGTGCTGAACATTCAAATTCCACCGCGCCCACGTCAGGTTGGAGACGCCACGCCGAACCGGCCCTGGCCGCGTGGTCAGACCGGTTTTTTCTGGCTTCTGGCAGCAGTGGCCCTGGCTGTGGCCGTAGGCACCTACCCGGTGGTGCGGCATTTGACGCGTCGTCTGGAAAACCTGCGCAAAGGGGTGGAACGTCTGGGTGGCGGCGACTTGAGTGCGCGCGTCAATGAAGAGGGCTCCGACGAAGTGGCCTTTTTGGCCCGCCGCTTCAACGAAGCGGCCCAGCAAGTACAGACCTTGGTGCAGTCGCACAAATCCTTGCTGGCCAATGCCTCGCATGAGCTGCGTTCGCCGCTGGCACGCATCCGCATGGCGCTGGAACTGTCGGGCCCGACGGCCAACCCGCTGCTGCGTGACGAACTCAAGCGCAACATTGCCGAGCTGGATTTACTGATCGACGAAATTTTGCTGGCCAGCCGCCTGGACGCGCGCGAGGCCGACGTGGGTACCGTGGAACCGGTGGATTGGGTGGGTCTGGCAGCTGAGGAGTGTGCGCGCGTTGATGCCGAACTGGTGGTGCAGGGTGCTGTGGACGCGGTGCGCAGCGATGCCGACATTGCCCGCCAACTGGTTACCCAGGGCATTCCCCGGTTGCTGCGCCGCGCCGTACGCAACCTGCTGGAAAACGCCCGACGGCACAGCGGCAAATCGGATTCAGCAACACAGGTCAATGGCAGCGGCATCATCGCGCATCTGCAATACCAGGCCGCTCAAGCCGACCAGGCCGCCTGCGTGGTGCTGTCAGTTTCCGACAAAGGTCCGGGTGTTCCCGCCAGCGAGCGTGAGCGCATCTTCCAGCCGTTTTACCGCCTGCCCGGTGCCAGCGAACGCGACGGTGGCGTAGGGCTGGGCCTGGCACTGGTCAAGTCCATCGTGCAGCGCCACCAGGGCAGCGTGCACTGCGAAGCCAACCCCGGCGGCGGTGCCCGCTTCGTGTTGCGCCTACCGGTGGTGTGAGTCGGTCGATTTGAATTGCTATAAAAACACTAGCTGCTTGAGCAGTATTTAAAAGGGCTTGTGGCAGATTTATGTGATGCGGGTCGATCATCGATTGATCTGCAATGTTGAACCGCTCGCCCTGTGCTTGTCGAAGGGCTCGCAAGGATTTGGACTAGCGCAGTCCGAAAGGCGATTGATGCTTCAGGCCGGATTAACAGCGACGGGTTGCTGGACCGGGTTGAAAGGTTGAAATTGCGGTCTTGCAGCGTTGCGTTTGCGCTCAGTTCCTCCAGCGACTCAAACATGTAAATAAAGCACAGGAATCGCCGTGTTTGTCCAGACGTTTTCCGGCACGTTCGCATGGTTGCCGTCACAGCCACAAGCCATAAGCCATAAGCCAAACCCATGGCGAACGAATCACACAGTCTCCCAACGACGTGCTCTCCTGTGAGGACTTTCCCAGCCACCGCAAGGTGGCTGTTTTTTTGGGGTCGGCGATTGTCCGGTGCTGATGTGCTGTGGGTTTGATTCTGTGTGTCAAACGATCCGATAACCCCTATCAATATGCTCAACCAGCTATACAAAATATAGCAATCAAGGTGCGGTGGGGTCCAGCATTTGCCCGTCAATGTAGTACCAGCGCCCCACCTCCTGGACAAACCTGCTGGTCTCGTGCAACTGCCCGGCTTTGCCGTTGTCCTTGAAGCGGGCCACGAACTCCACCACCCCAGCATCTGCGCTGGCCTGGGCGGCGAGTACCTGCAAGCCCAGCCACTTGATGGGCCCCAGTTCCAGGTCGCCCGGCGCGGTGCTGGGGTGCCAGGTGGCCAGCAGATAGTCGAGCAGGCCGAGCGCGTAAGCGCTGTAGCGCGAGCGCATCAGCGCTTCGGGCGTCGGGGCAAAAGGCCCGGTCGCCAAAGCCGCATGAAACGGACTGCAGCAGTCGGCATAAGTCATGTTGCCGCCTTCTTCGACGCGACAAGGGCACGCAGCGGTGGGGCTATGGCGCAGTTTTTTCATATCAGCTTGAAATTTTTCACCATGCGGGCCAGCTCGCGCTTGCCTTTGGCGTTTTGCGCGCGCCAGGCTTTACGGGCGG
>JAYUXO010000385.1:0-7316 GCA_043753505.1 Comamonadaceae bacterium | reverse complement strand
ATGAAAAACCCCACCAACGTCTTTAAACAAGCCCTGCAAAACAACCAACCCCAAATCGGCCTGTGGCTGGGTCTGGCTGACCCCTATTGCGCGGAAATCCTTGCGGGCACGGGCTTTGACTGGTTGCTGATTGACGGGGAGCACGCGCCCAACGATGTGCGCAGCACGCTGAGCCAGTTGCAGGCGGTCGCGCCCTATCCAGCGCATGCGGTGGTGCGCATTCCGGTGGGAGCGGGTCACATTGGCACGACGCTCGTCAAGCAATACCTGGATATTGGTGCGCAGACCCTGCTGGTGCCGATGGTGGACACGGCCGAAGAAGCGCTAGCCATCGTGCGTGCCAGCCGCTACCCCCCGCAGGGCATCCGTGGCATGGGATCGGCACTGGCGCGGGCCTCGCGCTGGCAGACCTATCCTGACTACGTGCACGAGGCGAATGATCAGGTGTGCGTGCTGGTGCAGGTCGAAACCGCCACCGCGATGCGCAACATCGACGCGATTGCCGCAACCGAAGGTGTCGATGGCGTGTTCATTGGCCCGGCTGATCTCTCGGCTTCCATGGGCTACCCGGGTAACGCGGCCCACCCGGATGTGCAGGCAGCCATTGAAGTTGGAATTGGCCGCATCCTGCGCGCAGGCAAGGCTCCGGGCATTCTGGCCACCACAGAGGCCAGCGCGCGCAAATGGCTGGATGCGGGGGCTTTGTTTGTGGCGGTGGGGGTGGACACCATGCTGCTGAAAACCGCCGCCATCCAACTGCGAGGGCAATTCAAATCATGACCATCACCCACGCGCTGATGCACCCCGACGAGCAAGCCGCCCGCCTCCAGCTGGCCGCCTGCTACCGCGTGTTTGCCCTGCTGGGCTGGACCGAGCTGATTTACAACCACATCACCGTGCGGCTGCCGGCGTCGGTCAGTGGAGATCAGGACAAACACTTTCTCATCAACCCCTTCGGTCTGCACTACAGCGAGGTCACCGCCAGCAACCTGGTCAAGATCAACGTGCAGGGCGAAAAGCTGGATGCAGACAACCCCTGGCCGGTCAACCCGGCAGGCTTCACCGTGCACGCGGCCATTCACAGCCAGCTGCCCGATGCGCACTGCGTCATGCACACCCACACCACCTCGGGTCTGGCCGTTGCCTGCAGTCAGGCGGGTCTGGCGCAAAACAACTTTTATTCGGCCCAGCTGCACGACCAGGTGGCCTACCACGACTTTGAAGGCATCACCATTCATGCCAATGAAGCGCCGCGTCTGTTAGCCCATATCGGCACCAAACCCCTGGTGATTCTGCGCAACCACGGTTTGCTGGCGTGGGGTGCCACATTGCCGCTCACGTTTGTGCGGCTGTGGACCTTGCAGCGTGCCTGCGACGTGCAGGTGATGCAAGCCGCGCTGGGGCCTGCTATTGGCGTGCCAGAAACCGTGGCGCGCAAAACCACGCTGGATGCGCTGCAGCTCGATGCGAAATTTGGCTCGGGCCAGGATGTGTTTGACGCACTGGTGCGCCAGGTGGACAAGCTGGACGCCAGCTATCGGATCTGAGCTGGTCAGGGCTTTCCAGCCCTGGGCTGCTGACGCAGCTGCGCGCAATAGTCGGTCGGTGGCAACGCAGGTGTTATCCACAGCAAGTCAATGGCTGCTTCATTTTTAATAGCTGCTTGAGCAGTATCTACCTGGGCTACCAGCACTTTTAGCCTAAATTCTGGCGGTAGGTGCAAGGGCACGCCCAATGCACGGCTCACATGGGCTGCGCCTGCCAGCAGCAGCACCGTTTGCCCGGGGCGGGCCGCTTGCGCCACGGTGCGGGCCATCGCCACGTCGCGGGCAATCTGGATTCGCGTCATGCCAGGAATTTGCGCGTCAGGCAGCAAGCTGCAATGGCCCTGAATGATCGCCTGGCGTTGGGCTGCTAACGCCGAAGCGTCCAGACGCGTATCCAGCGCAGCGTTTTGCATGGCCTCGCGCATCTGCGTGCGTGCAAGGTTGGCACCCAGCACCGGCACACCAGCGCGCACTGCGGCCATCACCACCGGGCCGTACCGCGCCCAGGGCCAGGCCTCGTTCTGCCATTTCAACGCAGCCTGCACGGCAGCTTCGCTGGCATCGGGTTTCAAATCCGCCGTGCTGGCGGGGCTGTCTGCCATCTCCAGCGCAAATGTCGCCAGGGCATTGGCCTGCGTCAGCGCCAGTACGGTCTTCAGGGCCAGCTCGGCATGTTCAGGTGCGTCGTGCTGCTCCCCAAACAACAGGGCCTGTGTGGGCAGCAGCCCCAGCACCTGCTGGCCAATGACTGGCTCGCCGGTCAGTTTTAGTGGGGCCACTTGTGCGCAGGCAAACAACGCTATCGCCACGCAGCCCGCCAGCGCAGCGCCGCAGGCTGTAACAGCCCTGTGCAGGCGCCTGCGCGGGTTGTCGTTCACGGTGGCCTAGCTCAACCAGCGGGTGTTTGCCTGCAGCTCCCCAAAAAACTCGCGCAGCGCAAGAGGACTCATGGCGTAAGGGTCAAATTCAGCGCCAGGGCTGTACTTCAGGAACAAGGCCTGATTTTCAGCAATGGAAGACACCAGGCCCATGGTCCAGCCACCGAAGTCACGTTTGTGAATTTCCACAAAATCCAGAATGGCGGGGTCGGCGTGGCGCTTGTCCAACAGGATGCGGTGATACAAGGTGTTCACCGCTGCCCGCTCACCCTCCAGGCACTGAAGAAAAATACCTTTGGACAAACACAGAGCGCCCGTCACGCCCACAGACCGGTTGTTACGGCGCGAGCAGTCCAGAATGTCCTTGACGTCCATGGGTCCCAGATTTCTCGAACGGCTGGCATAAATAAGGCGTATCAACATCAAAAAATCCTCAAAAAAAAGCAGGGTGGTTGATACCACCCTGCCATTTGCCTGGACAAGCGCCGGGCCAACGGCCCATGCGGTTACTTGGGTATTACTTGGGCATGATGACCGTGTCAATGGCGTGAATGACGCCGTTGTCAGCCGCCACGTCAGCTGCAATTACTTTGGCACCGTTAACCGTGACGCCACCAGCGGTTGCCAGGGTGATGTCAGAGCCTTGCACGGTTTTGACCGTGCCAGCCTTCACGTCCTTGGCCATTACCTTGCCCGGCACCACGTGGTACGTCAGCACGGCGGTCAATTTGGCTTTGTCTTTCAGCAGGGCTTCCAGGTCAGCTTTGGGGATTTTGGCGAAGGCTTCGTCGGTTGGGGCAAACACGGTGAAGGGACCTTTGCCCTTCAGGGTGTCCACCAGACCAGCCGCCTGCACGGCGGTAACGAGGGTTTTGAAGTTACCCGCGCCCACGGCGGTGTCAACGATGTCTTTTGCCAATGCGGAACCGGCCACACCCACTGCGAGGGCCATTGCGATCAGGGACTTTTTCATGAGAACTCCAAAGGTAGTTGAATAAAAACTGCCCGCCGCTCGGCGATGCAACCCATATTCTATACCAA
Organism: Comamonadaceae bacterium; assembly: GCA_043753505.1. Lineage (GTDB taxonomy): Bacteria > Pseudomonadota > Gammaproteobacteria > Burkholderiales > Burkholderiaceae_C > JAAFIW01. The sequence continues at coordinate 3,850 of JAYUXO010000385.1, read as the reverse complement.
TGAGTTCACACAATAACTGTGTGGTAATTTGTAAGACTTATCGGTCTGATGTATCAGAGTAAACCCTGAAATCACACGGGTTAATGCACAAGGATCGGGTTCTGCGCCATCTGGGCGTAGCCATCCAGCGTGTCTTCCACTTCCTCTTGCGTCGGCGTTTTCAGCTGCCAGGCCGTAATTTGCTGCTGGAAGAGCTCAGCCCACGAACCATCGAGGTAAACCTCTTTGTTGGAACGCTTGTCAACGATTTCAAAGCCGTGGCGGGCCAGCGCGGGCACGTCAGGGCGGCTGGGGTCAATCAGCGGGTCACCGGCTTGCAGGTGGACAACCACAAACGACTCAGAGTCATACAGCATTTGCATCGGGTGGGTTTCTTTCCGGGTTGGGCGGTCAATGGACATATTTATAACTAGCAACGTATGGGCCAGTTTCAAGGTGTACACGAAATCAACACATCAGGGTACATCCGTAGCCCGCCACTGTTGGTCCAAATAGTCGCCGTTGGGCCATTCGGTGCGCAAGCGCACGGGCAAATAGTGCATGTCGGGTGCCAGCCAGACCTGTACGTTTGAATCGTAGTCGCCACGCGCCGCGCGGGTCAATTTCAGGGCTTGGCGCTGGCCGCCGGGCAAATCCAGCGGCTGCATGCCTTCGACCTGGAACACCCAATTGGCCGCCTCGCGGACAGTGGCAGTCATCAGGGTAATCTGGCTGGACGCCGGGTAAGCACCGGGATTGGCCGCCAGCAGGGCGGCCAGTTGCAACCACACGCTGAGTGCGTCTTGTGTGCCGGGTTGCCAGGGCGCGTCAGGGGTGTTGGCACTAAAACGAACGCGCGCCTGCTCGGGCTCGAAATGGGCCGCCTGCTCCCCGCGAACCCGGTTTGCAAAGCGAATGGGCTGCAACCCGCCTGCCACCACCCGGCCCGTGCTGCTGTGGATGCGGCGGCCTGTACCGGGCAGGCCGTTGCCGTCGGCTGCGTGCCAGCTCATCTGTGCCTGGTAGTGGTCGCCGTCGTGCTGCCAAACCAACTGCGCCTGGCCGCGCCGGGTTTGCTGGCCAGCCTGGCGCAGCGTGTCATACAGCAGGCGGGTGGGGCCGGGCACCTGCACCGCCAGCTCGTTGGCCGGTGGCGGGGGTTGCGTCTGTGTTTTTTCAACAGCGCTGGCTTCAGGCGCAGCTGGCTTAATCGGACTGGCGATCTCAATAGCTACATTATTGATAGCTGCTTGAGCAGTATTGATAGGGGCTGTTGGCCTGTTTGGCTTGAATACTGGTGCTATCACAGGCGCCATGACTGGCGCGATCACGGGTGCCGGGGCCAAACTCACCGCTTGTGGCACCGGGGGCTGGGTCATGGGCGGGCTAAGCGTGTCAGCGGCGTCGTACATCACCAGCCGCAGGGCGGGCACGGTCACGTGCCACCGGGGCATGGCGGTCAGCGGCACTTGGGTGGCCAACCAGCCATGCACCAGCGCCACCGCCACCACCAGACCCACGCCGCTGCGCCAACCGTGCGTGCCCCCGGACAGGCGGCTCACAGCACATGCCCCAAATCAGCCGACAGTTGCTGCGCCGCCACAGCCAGCGGGCCGTGTACCGCGCCGTCCCACTGCGCATCAAACGTCGCGGCCGAGCCCAGCGCCACCAAGCCCAGCACCATGTGACCGTCAGCGTCAAACACCGGCACACAAAACCCCACCACGCCCGGCAGCAAGGTGTCGATCACCCGCGCAGCGCCCCGGCTGCGCACCTCGCGAAACAAGGCATCGGCCTGCGCGCGTGTGGTGGGCAGGTCGGTGGCAGTGGCATGGCGGGGCGGGTTTCGCTGAGCCAGCAGCTTGGCCTGGGTCAGCTCACGCTCCAGCAGCCGGGCCACCGATTCATAAGGCCGGTGCGCAGCAAAGCAGCGCCCGGTGGCCGACGACATCAGCGGCATTACGTCACCCAACCGCAAGTTGACGGTGATGGCCTGGGGCGACTCCTCCCAGTGCACGATGGTCGGGCCGTGGTTGCCCCAGACCGCCAGCGCCAGCGTGTGGCCGATCTGCGCAATCAGCTGCGCCACGCGCTCGCGGGCCAGCTTGACCGCATCCAGCCGCGACAGGCTGGCCAGCCCCAGACGCAATGCAGCTGGTCCCAGGTCGTAGCGGGTGGTGGCGGCGTCCTGCACCACCAGGCCCAAACGTTGAAAACTCACCAGGTAGCGGTGGGCTTTGGCAGCGCTCATGTTGGCCGCGGCAGCCAGGTCGCGCAGCATGATGGGACCCGGTGCCTGAGCCAGCACCTCCAGCAAGGCAAAACCCACTTCCACTGACTGAATGCCTGCGCGGACGATGCCATGTGACACTGTCTTATCCAAGGGAACCCCTGCAGCTAAAATTTCGATTAGTTAAATTCATTTCACTATGCGTAATTTCAACCATTGACTCAACCGGAGAAAACCCATGAAACTGGCAACTTACAAAGACGGCTCGCGAGGCGGCCAACTGGTGGTGGTGTCGCGTGATTTAAGCCAGGCCCATTATGCGACTGGCATCGCTGACACCTTGCAGCAGGTGCTGGACGATTGGGGCTTCATGTCGCCCCAATTGCAAGACTTGTTCGACGCGCTAAACCAGGGAAAGGCACCCCACCCTTTCCCGTTTGACTCCGCCCAGTGCATGGCCCCTTTGCCCCGCGCCTACCAGTGGGCCGATGGCTCGGCCTTCATCAACCACGTAGAGCTGGTGCGCCTGGCACGCAACTCCGAGGTGCCCGCCAACTACTACACAGAGCCGCTGATGTACCAGGGCGGCAGCGATGATTTTTTAGGCCCGCGCGACGATGCGCCTGTGCCCTCGGAAGCCTTTGGCATTGACTTTGAAGCCGAGGTGGCGGTTGTCACCGGCGACGTGCCCATGGGCAGCACGCCCGACCAGGCGCTGGATGGCATTCGCCTGGTGATGCTGGCCAACGACTGGAGCCTGCGCCACCTGATTCCCGACGAGCTGGCCAAAGGCTTCGGTTTTTTTCAGAGCAAACCCGCCACCGCTTTCAGCCCCGTGGCCGTGACGCTGGACGAGCTGGGCGGCAGTTGGGACAAAGGCCGTCTGCACCTGACCATTCAAAGCCAGTGGAATGGCCGCATCGTGGGCCGCTGCGACGCCGGGCAGGAGATGACGTTTCACTTCGGACAGCTCATTGCCCACATCTGCAAAACCCGCAACGTGCGCGCGGGTTCCATCGTGGGCAGCGGCACGGTGAGCAACCGCGCGTCTGAAGTCGATGGCAAAAAGGAATGGACCAAAGGCTACAGCTGCATCGCCGAAAAACGCGCCATCGAAACCATTCAAGACGGCAAACCGGCGACCGACTACATGAAGTTCGGTGACACGATCCGCATCGAGATGAAGGGCAAGGACGGGGGAAGTGTGTTTGGGGCCATCGAGCAAACGGTCGTCAAGCGGCCGTGAGCGGAAGGTGGTCAAGCAGCATGAGCCGGGCACCACGCTGGGGTAAAGGCATGATTTTGCTATTGATTCAATAGCTGCTTGAGCAATATTTACAAGGGCTTTCGGGGTATTTGCCTTATTTTTCCAGCAATTCCTCAGTCGCCGCGCGCCTGCTCCTTCTCCCTCTTCCGCTTGCAGCAGAGGGCAGAGGTGAGGGTCATCGCGTTGTACAGGCCAAATATTGCGCAGCCCTCACCCCAGGGGGGCGAGGGGACAAATCCGTTTGCCGCAAAACAGCTACTGTTTTTTGCGCACTGCTCAAGGCACGCTGAACTCACTGAGCTTCTTGCCAAACTTGATCATCCACAGCCGCTGCGTGCGGTCCAGGTCGCTGTTGCGGGAGACGCGGGCGCTCA